>JBJKSV010000866.1:0-10536 GCA_046703605.1 Limisphaerales bacterium | reverse complement strand
CTATTACTGACCATCTTTGCGGCGAAGCCATGACCGCCAATGCTACGGAGAGGCAAGACTGAACTTGGTTCCCGGACTTTTCCCCTTTGCCCTTTTCCTTTTGCCTTCCCCGTGCTCCCTTCCGCAAAAAGTAGGCTACTGAAAACTGCGGAAACCGAGTGACACCTGTGGAAGTTTCGAACCCTGTCCCCTCCGCAATCGCATTGCCCCTCCTGTCCACAGCCACCGCAGAGGCACGGAGGCGACAGAGGTCAAGGGAGACGGAAGAGCGTGGGAGCGGATGGACAGGCCGGTGGTCGGAGGTTCAGCCGCTTGCATCTTGAACAGGGGTGGGTAATCTCTGGGGTAATGCAACTCGAGTATCAGCCGCCCGTGTTTGGTTCTGGTGATCAACGACGCGTCCTTCGAGGCCGGGACACCCGGCGCCCGACAGGAGCGGCGCAACCCTTTGCCTCAGGCCGCCGGCTGGCCTCTGCCTTCAGGAAAGCCGGCGCGCTTTCCATGCTGTCGGCCCTCGCCTTGACGGCGACGGGCGCCGCCGCCCAGGAGAGCTTTCGCGCGGCGCGTTCGGTACATCTGGGTTACGTGGCGCCGGGCGGTGTGCTGTTCTATACGGAGGTTGTCGTTGAGAAGTCGGTGAACGGCTCGTATTTCATGGCCTGTGGATGGAACACGGGGTATTTCGGCATCCAGCAATTGGGCGCGCCGGATAAGAAGGTCGCGCTGTTCTCGGTGTGGGACCCGACGCGCGGCAATGACCCGAATGCGGTGCGTTCTCAAGACCGGGTCGAGGTGCTCTACCATGGCGCCGGCGTTCGGATTCGGCGGTTTGGGGGCGAGGGCACCGGCGGCCAGTGCATGTGGAATTTCGATTGGAAGGTGGGCCAAACAAACCGTTTCCTCATTGGGGCGAAGGTCGAAGGCGGGAAGACGGCCTACACCGCCTGGCTCTGGGTCGATAGTGCGTGGAAGAAGCTGGCCACGTTTCGAACACGCACGGGAGGCGCGCCGTTGAAGGGATACTATTCGTTCATCGAGGATTTCCGCAGGGACGGCTTAAGCGTCCATGAAGAGCGGCGGGCGCGGTTCGGAAATGGCTGGGTCAAAACCACTGAAGGCAAATGGACGCCGCTTTGCCGGGCGCGCTTCACCGCCTCAAACGCGCGGTGGGAATCGAAGGAGAACATCGACGCGGGGATTGAAGACAAGGCGTTCTTCCTGGCGACCGGCGGCGACATCAAGAGGTCGCGGCCCTTGAGGAGCCTCATCGACTTGCCCGCCGTCCCGCCGGTCTCTTCACGGCCTCCCGTGGCGCTGCCCGCTGATTCAGCCCTTTTTGGCGCGACTCATGACTAATGGCTCGTGCCAGGCGAGTCCCGCCTGGGCCAGCAGGTCGTCCGCCGCAACCGGCCCCCAGGTGCCCGCGGAATAAAACTCCCGGTTGGACAGGGGCCGCTCACCCCAGGCGCCGCGGATGCTATCGACGATGCCCCAGGCGGTTTCGACCTCGTCGCGGCGGATAAAGAGGGTGGCGTCGCCCGCCATGGCCTCGAGCAACAGCCGTTCGTAGGCCTCGGGCGTGTAGGCGCCAAATTCCGAGTCGTAACTGAAGTGCATCCGCACGGGCCGCACTTCAACGCTGATGCCCGGCACTTTGCCGTTGAATCGGAGGTAGATGCCTTCCTCGGGTTGGAGCTGCAGGGCCAGGGCATTGGCGTCAAGCTGCTGGCCGCAGCCGGCGGCAAACAAAACGTGCGGCGTGGGGCAAAACTGAACCCGCACCTCGCTGGCGCTGACGGGCAGGCATTTGCCGGTGCGCAGGTAGAATGGCACGCCGGACCAACGCCAATTGTCAATAAAGAGCTTCAGTCCCGCGTAGGTCTCGACGTTCGAATCCGCTTTGACTTTAGGCTCCTGGCGGTAACCCGGGCGCAGTTCGCCATCCACCACCCCGGCGAAGTATTGGCCGCGCACGACCTGGCTGGCTACGTCTTCCGGGGAGAGCGGGCGGATCGACCTGAGCAGTTTGACCTTTTCATCCCGAATCGCCTCCGCGTCCAGCGAGACCGGCGGTTCCATGGCCACCAGCGAGAGAATCTGCAACAGGTGGTTTTGAACCATGTCGCGCAGGGCGCCCGCCTCCTCATAATAACCGCCGCGCTGCTCCACCCCCTGGTGCTCCGCCACCGTAATCTGGACGTGGCTGATCGAGCCGCGTGCCCAGAGCCGCTCGAAAATGGAGTTCGAAAAGCGGAACATGAGGATGTTCTGCACGGTCTCTTTGCCCAGGTAATGGTCAATGCGAAAGACCTGCCGCTCGCTGGCAAAGCGGGTCAGTTCCCGATTCAACTGGCGCGCCGACTCGAGGTCGTGCCCGAAAGGCTTCTCGATAACGATGCGCTGCCAGCCTTGCTCCCCTCCCTTGTGGAGCAGCCCGGAGTTGTGCAAGTGCTCGACCGCCTGCCCGAACTGGCTGGGCGGGGTCGCCAGGTAAAAGAGCAGGTTCCGGCGCAAGGATTCGTTCCCAAAGGAACTGAGCCGGCGCTCGAGCTCCTGGTAGGCGTTGGCCTGAGTGATGTCCCCCCTGGTATAGGAGAGATGCCTGGCAAAATCCTTCCAGACGGTATCATCGACCGGTTTGGTGCGCGAAAACTCGTCCAGCGCGTGGCGTAATTCGTCCCGCCAGGAATCATCGGTCTTTTGGCGCCTGGCGAAACCGACAACCCGGTAGTCGGAAGGCATTTGGCCCTCCTTATGGAGGTGATAGAGCGCCGGGATGAGTTTGCGCGCCGTCAGGTCGCCGCTGGCGCCAAAAATAACCACCGAGCAAGGTTCCAGCGAGCGGTGGGTCTGCCCTAATCGACAGGTGAGAAGTTCGTCAAGTTGTTCGGCTTGGTTCACCGAGCACCCTCGCCGAGATCGGCGGGAATTTCAATGCGCGGCTCGGGCGCCACCGCCTTGATCCCGCGCGGGCGCGAAATTTAACCTTTCGCCGGCCTGAGTTTCCTGTATTGTACCCACCTTTAGAATAGTGAGTTTGTATTCGCGATGAGTCGCTGGTTTTTGTTTACCCTCTGCGCCTTGCTCGGTTTGGCGATGTTCCTGTGCGGCCTGCTGATGCCGGCGCACCTGCGGGCGATCGACGATACGGTGCTGAGCGTGGCGGGCAGAGGCACCCCTTCAATTGTGGAGGAGGGCCTCACACTGGTTAAGGAGCAGCAGTTGGGCGCGGCGGAGATGTTTCTCGAAGTGGCGCGTCAGGAACACCTTGCGGGCACCTCGAAGCTGGGCCTTGCGGTCGGGAACCTGGCGATGGAGCAGCCGGAGCTGTTGCGTTGGGGCGGGGAGGCGCCCTTGTTGGACCGGGTTTTTGGCACCAATGATGAGGCCTCGACGGCTGGAACAAAGCCGGTGACCGACTTCCTGGTGCGCGATTCGAGCCGGGCGAAGGTGTTGGACTTTTTATCGACCTCGCGCCAGGCCAGCGTGCAGGCCCTGCTGGGATGCCGGCTCTTAACCAACACGGTTATCTTTTCTCCCTCGCAATCGGCCTCCGGCCAGGCCCTGGATACGGCGGTGTCGCTTTGCGGCCTGTTGCTCGAGCAGGGACGGCTGGGATTCAGCCCCGCGATTACAGAACTAGCCACAAAGGCGAACGCCGGCCAGGGGTCGCAGCCCCTGGAACAAGTGCTGCTGGACTTAATGTCCTTGGGCCAGCGATTCAATTGGGACCAACTTGTGGTGTTTGTGAGCCAGATCGAGAGTCCGCAGACGCTGCGCGTGCTGGCTGACCGCGTCCGCAACGCGGGCAAGCAATTGCCGCTGCTCTTCGCGGCCGTGCGCCTGTCGGGCGACCCGGCGGGTGTCGGGAAATACTTGATGAAATACAGCAAGACCGGGTTCAACGACCTGGCCCAGAGCGCGCGGATGGGGGCCGGTGCGCTCAAGGCGATGGTGGCGGGGGAAAAACGCCCGCATCCGGCTCCGTTTTGGGACCGCCTCACGCAATACACGCCCTTTGCGCAATTTACGACCATCGCGGTGGATTACTCCTGGCGCATGCCCTGGCTGGCGCTCGGTCTCAAGTGGTTGCTCTATTTTTCGGGCGGCTTCTGGATAGCCGCGGCGGGCCATTTTATGCGACGCCCCGTTTCGCCTCTGGAGGCGCCTCTGCAGGTGCGCGGCTTCCACTTGGCGCGCGAAGTTTTATTTGCGTTCGGTTTCCTGTTGGTGGTACTGCTGCTGAGCGAGCCGTTTCTCGCCCAACAAAGCCAGAGAGCCATCCTGCCGTTCCGGCTGCACCTGTCATTGGCGAATCTGGCGGCCCCGATGGGAAAACCCGGCGCTCATGCCTCGACTATGAATGACCAATTATACAGTCTATTAACGCTGCTCCTGTTTTTTGTGCTGCAGGGGCTGATCTACACCGCCTGCGTGATAAAGCTGGCGGAAATCCGGCGCCAGCGCGTGGTGGCGCGCATCAAGCTCAAGCTCCTGGAAAACGAGGAACACCTCTTCGACGCCGGGCTTTACCTCGGCTTTGTGGGAACGATCATCTGCCTCATTTTGGCCTCGTTCCGCATCATCACGCTGAGCCTGATGGCCGCCTACTCCTCCACCTCCTTCGGCATCATTTTCGTGTCCGTTTTCAAAATATTCAACCTGCGCCCTGTGCGGCGGAGGCTGCTGCTGGAGGCGGAAGCCAATTCCGCTGAGGCGGCGGCGCCGGTGACTGCCTCTGGGCTTGCTGCTTCCTCATGAACCGGAGCATTCTGATCGTCATCTGCGACTTCCTGTTGCTGAGCCTGTTGGCGTTTTCCAACGTCGATATCAACCGGATTCGCAACCCCGCCGATACCGAGCGCACGGCCAGCCTCCAGTTGCAAACCAACCAGGCCCGCGGCGACAAGGACCTCGCCGCCGTGATGCGCCAGGCCCTTAACGAGCAGCAAAAAGGGCGGGAGGCGCTCCTCCAGGAATTGGCCAAGGCGCAGCAAACCGCCACCAACAACCAGGCTCTCCTCGCCAAAGCCGAACAGGAAGCCAACCGCAACCAGGCCTTGCTCGCCCAGGCTCGCGAAGAGGCCAGCCAGAAACAGGCCCTCCTGACACAAGCCGAGAAGGAAGCCAGCCAGAAACAGGCCCTCCTGGTCGAGGCGCGACGGGAAGCGAGCCAAAGAGAAGCCTTGTTGGTGGAACGTGAGCGGCTGGTCGAGACCCTCAAGCAGGGGCTGGACACACAAAACGCCCAGGCCCAGCAACTCCAAGAGCAGCGAGGCTACCTGGAACATCAGTACGTTGCCTCCCAACAACGGCTGGATGCCTTGAACGAGAAACTGCACCAGGCCAACATCCAGGATGTCATCTCCAAGGAGAAACTCTCCGCCATGAAGGATGAGGTTCAGAGGCAGGTCGCCACGACCGCTAACCTCCAACGGCAGATTAGCTATCTAGCCGACAGCAATGCGGTGGTCCAGGCGCAGAAGGAGCAATTGACTGGCAAGCTCCTGGTGGCCGAGACCCAGACGCAAGCGGCCACCCAACAGGTCGCCCAGATGCAAACCGAGGTGCAGACCCAACGGAAGGAAAAGGCGCAACTGATTCAACATGCCGAGCAGTTGGCCCAAGGGGTCAAGACCCTGGCGACTAATTCGGGGGAGCTGGCCAAGGAGATTCATCAGAACACGCCGCTGGTTCCCAACACCATCTTTAGCGATTTCCTCTCCAACCGGGTCGAAGCCGCATTTCACGCCGTCCGCAACGGATTCCTGGGCTCAGACAAACGGCGAACCACCGAAACGATTCTTGTGACCGACGGCACCCGGACCTTTGCCTTGTGCCACGTCCAGGACACCCCCTTGGCCTTCTCCAGCCCGGGCCGGGATTGGGACGGCCTGACCGGTATGTTGGAAGGCAAAACGCACGCCGTCCCGATTCGGTCAGTGTCATTTGCCTGGCCGGACCCGCGCGTGGTGCTGATTCCCGTGACCAAGCAAGAAGCGCAAGAACTGGGATGCAAAGTCTATACCATTTCTTCGGACCCATTCAGGTTTCAGCAAGCGGTGCTGGTGGGCGCGCGCGAAAGCTATTACGGGGAATGTCAGTTTCAAATGGATACCTCCACACCGGGATACCTGAAGCTGGACCGCAGTTTCATCAAGGGCTTGTTTGGCAAATTCAACCCGTCGCGAGGTGACCTGGTCTTCAGCGAACACGGAGAATTACTGGGGGTGATGGTCAACGGGGCCTATTGCCGGATGATCCACAGTTTCGATGTCTCGGCGACGATTCACTTCGGCGAGGATGTCGCCGGCGAGCAGACCGGCCAGACCCTCTCCCGCCTGTTTGCCCAGGCCACGGGCATGCCCGCCAAGCTGCAATAGACTGCACCCTCGGACTTTCTTAGAGAGCCAGCTTTTGTGCCTCATCGGTCGCGCACTGATGAGATCAGCCAGGCGTGGAGCAGAAAGGCTTTGGGTTTGGCCATCATCGGGCCGGAGAGTAGAATCGCCTGGTGAAAACCATTGCCCTCGGTGAAGCACAATCGCGACTGGACGAACTTTTCGAGGATGCGCAGGTGTTTGGTCTCATCTTTTTGCCTCACCGGCTATTCCGGATTTGTTGAAAATGAATCTGGCCCTCTTCTTGGTATTTCGCTAAGACTCAGGCATGGCCGATAATGTGCCCGACTTCATCGATCCCGCCGAGGATTGTCCCTGGCGCTCACCGCGCGAAATCCTGGCCAGCCATGGCTACGCCCCTTTGCCGCTGGTCGAAATGGATGCCCGGCAGTTGGCCGGCCGGCTATGGGAGTTGCTCTACGCCGCCGCTGCCCGCCGCTTCTTCTTCTCTCACACCGACCATTTGAGCGACCGGGAGCTGTACTCATTGCTCTGGGACCGTTGGCTGGACGAACCGACCGCCGATATCCCGCTTGAAGCCGAAACCAACACGCGTTTAATCCTGGCTGAATTTAGCGTTCGGGGGATGACGTCCGAGGAAATACATCTCCGTTATTATGCCGACGAGGCAGACCGCGAACTTTGGCGAACCCGCGAGCCGGACTTTGTTTTCCCGCCGCACGAGGCTCCGGCCTACGACCGGGATCGTTTTCTGCCGGTGCCGCCGATCCCGCTCCAAGCGCACGCCGGTTGGCTGCCGGGCGACGACGATCCGCCCGCGGATGTCGAATCCGATCCGCTGGACCTTGCCGGGGGCGGTAGCGAAATCGCCTCCGCCAGCGCGGAGTCCCTCGTTGACGAGCCATCAGAGGCCGCGTCCGATTCCGCCTGGGAGGCTGAACTGCGAGCGAGCGAACCCGACAACTGGACACCCCCCGCGCGGACGCTCACCGAGGAAAACGTTCCACTGCTTCCTCCGGCTGAGATCACTGACGAAATGCTGACGCCAATTTTGTGGGAGCTGCTTCACAACCTGGCTCTGAGAGGCTTCTATTTGTTGCATACGGATCACCTGAGCGACCACGAACTCTACGCGGAGCTCTGGCATCATGGCCTGCGCGAACCGGCGCACCTGGCCCCCCGCAACCCCCGCGGCGGTTTTTTCCACGATTTCCTTGGCAGTTGGGGTGAAGAAGAAATGCGGATCTGGCTCAGGTACTATGCCAGTGACCAGGAGCGCGCCGAGCACGCCAGGGAGTGGCCGAAGGACCACATACCGCCCAAGGCCCCGCCGCCGCATAATCGCGACTGGAGGCTGCCGAAGGGACCGTTCTGAAGCGCGCTTGAAAAGGACACCAAGGCGGACGGAGATGCCTCTCACGGATTCTGGGTTTCACGAAGTCGCTGCGACACCCTCGAGTTGGCTGACGTAAGCGTCGATCTCTGTCTGAAGCTTGTGAATTTCATCCAGTGGACCTTCGGCGAGGATCGCGAAGTTGCGCGGGTTCCTGGGTAGAATATCGGCCCGCAACGCGTCAAGCCCTCCATACAGCCGCTCGATCTGTTCCAGTGGCCGATGGTCTTGAGTCATAACAGCACTCTCAATATGCCCTTGCGCTGGCCGGGTTCAAGCCGAACCTGCTGGAAAAACTCACTCCATTGTTCGTACAACAGATAACGCGATGTCAGACTCTGGCCTGGACCATCTCCACCAGCGCCTGGACTCGCGAGACGATTCGGGCCGAGTCCGATGGTGAGTAATCGGTCGTAATCTTTAAGTGAGGGAGGCGCAATGTCTCCTCGGCCAGCTTTCGGACCTGGCAAGACTCGATGTCATAAGTCAGGCACGCCTGCCATACCAGCTCAATAATGCATTGGGGACGGAACTCCGCCGCCAACTGGCGCAACGACTCGAAGCGCCGGTTGTTCGGGGTCATGACCGAACAGGGCAAGTGGTAATACTTCGCTGCGAGGGCGCGAATCGGGTCCGCGGCCTTCTCATCCACATCCTCCAGGATCGGCTTCAGCCCGGTGCAATTCTCCATGCAAACCACGACCGCGCCGCAGCTCTCAATAAGTTCCAACACGCGTTCGGCGCCATGCACCAGCGGCACACCGGTCAGCAACACCCGGACGGCGTCGCGGCGAGAACGGGTTTCGGCGCTCGCAGCCAAACGAGCGTCGGCGGAGTGACAGGCGTCATCCGTTTTGGTGCCGGAGGACGCGGGCAAGGATGCCCGCGCCACGTGGGCGGGGCACCCGCCGCCATAGAGTTCAATGGCGCGCGCATACTGTGCCAGGTCCGCCTCGATGCCGGAGATGATGCTCCTGAACTCAATGAGCTGCCGCCCGGTCAATGGTGGCGGGTCGGCCACCATCAGCCCGGCCAACTGCCGGCGCAGGCCCCGCTCACGATTCATCAGCCGGATGGCCTCACGCAGTTTGGCGTCGGTTATCTCGACCTTAAATAGCTCCTCCAGCCGGGTCTTAAAGTTCACCAACTCCTTGACCCACCGCTCAAATGAATCCGGGTCATCCGGCTTCTGCGGGAGTTCCAGCACGTACATCGGACAGGCCCCACCCAGCAGTTCAAACATCTTCTTCTTGCCGTCGCACGTCGTCTCGCCGACCACCAGGTCCGCCCACTTCAGAAACGGATTGGTGCCGGTGACATGATAGCCGAAGGTCGATTTGACCAGCGGACAGACATTGGCCGGCAGGAAATGCTCCGCGGCGGGAATCGTCTCAGCCGAGCCGCCGCACAAGCACACCGGAACCGCCCCCGCCGCCAGGAGGATCTCTCGCGGCGTGAACTCACACGTAATGCCGACGATGGGCCGGCCCTGGTTGCGCGCCGCCTCGGCGTAGTCGTAGCAGTGATCGATCATGCCGCCGAAATACGCCAGCGGATCGGCGCATCCGGCGGCGGTTTCTGGCGCAGTTGATGAACCGTTCATCGGGCTTTGATCCCAAGTTGATGGAACAGGAACGCGTAGGCATCGGCCTCTTCCGCAATCCGTTCGCTCAGGGCCGTCCCAAATCCGTGTCCGGCGCTGGTCGCGGTTCGGAGCAGGATGGGGCGGTTCGAGCCGGTGGCGGCCTGGAGCCGGGCGGCCATCTTGCGCGACTGGGCGGGGTTAACGCGCCGGTCATTCGCGCCGGTCATCAGCAACACCGCCGGATACTTCACTCCGTCGCGCACGTGGTGATAAGGGGAATAGGCGTAGAGGGCCTTGAATTGGGCGGGATTCTTCACACTCCCGTATTCCGTGGTATTGAACTGGCCGTTCGGATCGAGTTCGAGCCGGAGCATGTCGTAGATACCCACATAAGACACCACCGCACGGGCCAGCTCCGGACGTTGGGTCAGGAACGCGCCCATGAGCAGCCCGCCATTGCTCCCGCCTACAACCGCCAACTAGGCAGGGCTGGTGTATCCACGCGCTATCAAATGCTCCGCCGCGGCGATGAAATCGTCGAACACATTCTGTTTATGGGTCAAGTTGCCCGCCTTATGCCATTGCTCGCCGTATTCGCCGCCGCCGCGCAGGTTCGCCACCACATAAACTCCGCCGGCATCGAACCACACCCGCCGTGCGGGGCGGAAATCCGGGGTGAGGCTGATGTTGAAACCGCCGTAGCCGTAAAGGATGGTCGGGTTCTGGCCGTTAAGCTGGGCGCCCTTCTTGCATAGAATATTGAGCGGAATCTTCGTGCCGTCTTTTGAGGTCGCAAACTCGCGCACTACCTTGATGTCGTCGAAGTTCACGCGCGAGGTGGTAAAAAGGGCGGTGCGCCTTGGCCGCTGGAGAGCCGGGTTCCAGGTAAACCAGGCGAATGGCTTCACATAGCTCTCATTCCCAAAAACCACCCGCTCATCTTCCCAGGATTGCAGGCCAGTCACGGTCGATACCGGGTAAACCGGGACGTTTTGACCTTCGAGACTTCCTCGCGGCAGGTAAAGCAATTCAGTCGGCCCGCCAAGCATCTCCGAGACATAAAGCCCCTTTTCGGAGGGCGCAAAGCCTTCCACAACGCCTTTGGTCTGCGGCGCGATGACAGTTGCCTGGGAGAGCACCGGCTGTGAGGCTGGGGTTCCTGCCATTGACGCCGGTCTCGAGGCCAGCGCCAAGTC
>JBJKSV010000865.1:0-2642 GCA_046703605.1 Limisphaerales bacterium | reverse complement strand
AAGAAGCTCATGGACTGGTGCTCGAAGGTCTCGCGCCTGCAAGTCCGCACCAACGCCGACACCCCGGTGCAAGCGGCCAACGCCGTGGCCTTTGGCGCCACTGGCATCGGCCTGTGCCGCACCGAGCACATGTTCTTCGAAGGAGACCGCATCGATGCTATGCGCGAAATGATCCTCGCCGGCACCCTCGAGGACCGCAAGAAGGCGCTGGCCAAGCTGTTGCCCTATCAAAAGGCCGACTTCGAAGGCATCTTCAAGGAACTTAAGGGATTGCCCGCCACGATTCGGTTCCTGGACCCGCCCCTGCACGAGTTTCTCCCGCACGACCATGTGGCCCAGAACCAGCTCGCGCAAAAGCTTGGCATCGATGTCGAGAAGGTCTCACAACGGGTCAAGGAACTGCATGAGTTCAACCCCATGCTCGGATTCCGCGGCTGCCGGCTGGGCCTGGTCTATTCGGAGATTTCCGAGATGCAGGCCCGGGCCGTGTTCGAAGCGGCCGCCGAAGTGCAGAAGCAAGGCATCAAGGTCAGGCCGGAGATCATGATCCCGCTGGTCGGCTTTAAGAAAGAGCTCGATCTGCAGGTCGAATTGGTCCACCGCGTGGCCAAGGAAGTCATGAGCGAGTATAAAGTCAAGCTTAATTACATGGTCGGAACCATGATCGAAATCCCGCGCGGCGCCCTCACCGCCGACGAAATCGCCCAAACCGCCCAGTTCTTCAGCTTCGGCACCAACGACCTCACCCAGACCACCCTGGGCATGAGCCGCGACGATTCCGGCTCTTTCCTGCGTCCCTACCAGGACCTGGAAATCCTCAAGGCCAATCCCTTCGCCTCCATCGACCAAACCGGCGTCGGCCAGCTCATGAAGATCGCTGTCGAGAAAGGCCGCTCCACACGTCCGGACATCAAGCTGGGCATTTGCGGGGAGCATGGCGGCGACCCGGCCAGCGTGAAGTTCTGCCATCGGGTGGGCCTCACCTACGTGAGCTGTTCGCCCTTCCGGGTCCCCGTGGCCCGGTTGGCTGCCGCCCAGGCCGCCCTCGAAGAGGAAGCGGCCTCCGCCAAGCCCGGCGCCAAGAAAAACTCCAAACCCGGCAAGCCGGCCAGGAACGCAAAACCCGCCGGCAGCCGCACACGCCGCTAGTGCGCTCGGTTTCTTCGCGGCCAGTTCTCATCAGCCGCGAACGATAGGCCCTTTAGTCCGTCACAGAGCCGCCCTTGCAGGAGGGCGGCTCTCCTTGTACGCCGAACATGGCTCAGGGCTTATGGGGTTGAAGTTCCCTGTGGGCCGAGAGAGCGGAACCACGAGCCAATGGCCGACGAGGTAAATTCGGGGTGTCCTGTGGGGAAGACTTGAGTCTTGTTCCGGGAGGCCCGAACGGCCTGCCAGCGATGGCTACGGGCGCCGCGAAGCGCCCGAATGAAAAGCCCCATGCAGGACATTGGCCAATGGCTAAGGCGACGCTTGGGTTGCCAGCGCCTCAAGCAACGTAAACGAGCCCGCGCGATCGCCCGGTTCCTCATGAAACTGGGCGAAAGCAAGGGCTCGGCCTATAAGCTGGGCGGCTTGGGCAGGGGATGGTGGCGACAAGAACTCGTCACCAGGTGCAGTCTATCCAGCCCGCCGCAAAGTTTTGTGCCGGTCCGCGCGAGGGCGCGCCGGCCAAAACAAGGGATTGAACTCGCGCTTGCCCTGACGCATACTCTGGACATGAGCACGAAGCAAATCGTTCAAGACCTGCTGGAGAGGCTGCCAGATGAAGTTTCTCTGCAAGATGTGGCTCGAGAAATCGACTTCATCGCCGCCGTGCGGCAGGGCCTCGCCGAGATCGACCGCGGGGAGCGCGTTCCGATCGAGGAGATCGAGCGCGAATTGCCCTCATGGGTTATCAAGTAGCCCTTTCGCGGTCTGCTCGGCGCGATCTCCGTGACATCGTCCGCTATATCTCGGCCGATTCGCCGGAGCGGGCGGTTGCGTTCGCGCGCCTGCTGGTAACCTGCACCAAGCGGCTCTGCGACTTTCCCGAGATGGGGCGCGTTGTGCCGGAATTTGCGGATGTGTCCATCCGGGAGATCGTTGTCCGTTCTTACCGTGTCATCTACCATGTTGACCATGGGGATTGCCGGGTGGACGTCGCGCGGTTTTGGCATGGCGCCCAAGGGGATCCCGATATCGAGAGCGGCTAACAAGAATGTGAGGCAGGCAGTGCGCCCACCTGAGCGCTGCGGAGTTCCTCAGGCGCGTGTTGCGCCTGATCCAGGTTTTTCCCATAAGATTTGGACATTATCATTGCAGCCGTCTTACGCCGCGGACCAAAACAGCCCCGCCTCCTCTGCCGGTTGCCGCATTCAGGTTGCGTTGGCTCGACCGCGTATGCGAGTTTGGGAACCATGCGCATTCTGGTTATTGAGGATGAGGCCAAAACGGCCCTTTATCTCCGGCAAGGGCTGTCGGAGAACGGCTTTGTCGTGGAGGTCTGCGACAACGGCGAGGATGGATTGCGCCGGGGGCTTTCGGTGGAAAACGATTTGATTGTGCTCGATGTGATGCTGCCGGGCCGGGACGGCTGGTCCGTCCTCGGCGCGCTGCGCAAGGCGGGCTTACAAACGCCCGTGCTGTTTCTCACGGCGCGCGAT
>JBJKSV010000864.1:0-7741 GCA_046703605.1 Limisphaerales bacterium | reverse complement strand
GCCAGCAACTGGGCACGGTCAAGGACGTCCTGATCAATCCGGCCTCAGGGCGCATTGACTTCGCCGTGGTCAGTCTGCAGCAGCGAGCCGAAGAAAACCAGGGAACGGAACAAAACCAGACAGCACCAAGAACTTCGGCCTCCGGTGCCCAGACACACGCGAACGCCAACACCACCTGGGGAGCCTCTCTGCGTGGCGGCAGCGGAAAAGAAGTTGCCGTGCCCTGGATCTTGCTTCGTCCTTCACAAATGGCCGGACAGACGGGAAGGACCTACGCCTACAACGGCCAGAAGGAGTCCTTCACCTTCCGGGGTAACCAGAGCAAGCTCGAAACCGCTCCGGCATTTAATGCCGAGACTGACCTCGCGCAGCCCGGTTGGCGGCACAGCGTGTTTGCCCACTACGGTGTGACGCGCCAGCAGTACGAAGGTGGGGCGTTTACCCCTGGTGGTGCCACCTCAGGCGCCCAGCAGGGTCAATTGGGCCAACCCCAAGAGGGTCAGCGGGGCCAGCAGGGCCAGCAGAACCAACAACAGCAGCAGCCTGGCCAGCAGAAGCCGTATTGATTGCGGTGGCGATTCATCAGTGGGAAAACCTTGAAGGCCTGGTTCAAATGGTCCAGAAGGGCTGATCCCGCAAAGGCTTAGGAAACGGAGTCCGGGGAGGGGAGAATGGGTGACCCGAACTCCGTCGCATTTTGTTCAAAACTCTCCGCCAAAGCAACGGCCTTGAGCATGGCTTTGGCCTTGTTAACGGTCTCCTGATATTCGTTTTCGGGGATGGAATCATTCACCCAACCGCCGCCCGCCTGGATATAGGCGAGACCGTCCTTGATGAGGGCCGTCCGGATGGTAATGCAGCAATCGAGATTGCCGTTGAAAGAGAAATAACCGACGCAGCCCCCATAAGGGCCTCGAGCAGTCTGTTCGAGTTCAGCGATGATTTGCATCGCCCGTATCTTTGGCGCCCCGCTGAGGGTGCCGGCCGGGAAGGTGGCGCGCATCAGGTCGTAGGGCGTTTTTGTCGAGCAAAGCCGGCCCTCGACCTGGGAGACAATGTGCATCACGTGACTGTAGCGCTCGATGATCATCAGGTCGTTGACCTTCACGGAACCGAACTCGCAGACGCGGCCCACGTCATTGCGGGCGAGGTCCACCAGCATGACGTGCTCGGCTCGTTCTTTAGGGTCGGCAAGCAGTTCCTTTTCCAGCGCCTGGTCTTCCTCGGCGGTGGCCCCGCGGCGGCGCGTGCCGGCGATGGGGCGGATCTCGACCCGGCGATCCTCGCAGCGCACATGAATCTCCGGAGAGGCGCCCACCAGCGAGAAACCATCCAGTTCAAGCAAGAACATGTAAGGGGACGGATTTACGGAGCGGGCGGCCCGATAGACGTCCAGGGGTGAGGCCTTGACCTGGGTCGAGAATCGCTGAGAGCCGACCACCTGGATAATGTCCCCGGCGGTGATATACTGCTTGGCCTTGAGGACATTGGCGGCGAAGCGCTCCGCGGCAACATTGGATTGGAAATCGACCGGCGGGACCTCCGAAGGCACGGTGACCGGACGATGTTCGATAGGCTGTTCGAGCAGGGCAACCAGGCGCTCGATTTCGGCCACTGCCTCCACGTAGGCTTCCTCTGCGCTCGATGCCTCGTCCAGGACAACGTTGACCAGGACCGTCAATGTCTGGGCGGCGCGGTCGAAGATCAGCAGTTGATCGGCGATGAGGAAGCAAAGGACGGGCGTGCGCAGGTCGTCGGTGGGGGGGCGTGGCACAACCGGCTCGACGTCATGGATGAACTCATAGCCGATGAAACCGACCGCTCCTCCAGTAAACCGGGGCAGGCCCGGCACGGTCACCGGACGAAACTTCTCCATCACGCGCTCAACCACTCTCAGGCCGTCTTCGACGCATGGCCCGCCGTCCAATACAGGTTCTCTGGAAATCGGATAGCTGGCGGTGATTCTTCCGTTCTCTAGTACCTCCGCCCGATCGCCAACCTGGCGGACCACGGCGCGTGGATTGCAGCCCACAAAAGAGTACCTCCCCAGGTGCTCTCCCCCTTCCACAGACTCGAACAGGAAGGATTCGCCTTCGCCTCGAATCTTGCGGTAGGCCGACAACGGCGTTTCGATATCGGCCAGGAGTTTGCGGCTGACCGGCACCAGGTTGCCCTCTTCCGCCAAGTCCTTGAACTGCTGGAGATTGGGTGAATACAGTTCCATTCAGCGCCCTCCAAACTCACTGTTCCGAGGGTTGAACCCCCTCGGGCCGGCAGATGTTCGTGAGACGGACATCTTCCGGGCAAATGGGCGCCGGCCTTGAGGGCAGCTCGCTGCGCTCCAGACGCGCTTGGCGCTTCGAGGCACGACGCAACCGCCAGACACCGAGCGAGGTGAAAAACGCCACCGCCACAGCGTAAGCGATGATCCCCAGCCCGATCGCCAAGAGAACAGGATTGGCCCCTTGGTCTGTGTCACTGAAGTAGATCACCGCCGCGCCGATGCAGGCCGTCAGCGCGGTCTGGGCAAAGAGGCAAAACAGGTAAAGGCTGGCGCGGGTTTCCTGAATGCGCTCGATGTGCCACTCCCGGTAAAGGTGCTCGCCCAAAGAACGCATGAGCCAGGCCGATTGGAAATTGCGGGCGGCCACCAGCACGCTCGTCGTACTGATAACAATCGCCGGCAAAGGCCAGAAAGCGAACCCAAAGCAGAAGGCCAGGTTGACGGGGATCCCCCAGCGCCAGCCGAGCCTCTTGGCAATGGGATTGCCCTCCAGAACCATATTGGGCGTGGCAACCCAGGTGCTCAGGAAATCCATGCCGCGCGCTACCACCAGCAGCAGAAAGACCTGGGCGTAAATCCGGCTGCCAAATGGGACGAAGTCATCCATTATTTCTTGCCGTAGATCTGCTCGGGCGTCAGCAACTGCGCCTCCGTTGTCTTGAAGGCCCGCCCGTCCGGTTCAAGCGAGCGGAAGAAGCAGGATTGGTAGCCCTCATGGCAGGCTGCCCCCACCTGCTCCACCTGGATGAGCAGGGTATCGCCGTCGCAATCAAACGAGATATCCTTAACGGTCTGAGTATGGCCGCTGGACTCGCCTTTCATCCAGAACTTCTGCCGGGAACGGCTCCAAAAATGGGTCTTTCCGGTCCGAATCGTCGTCTCGAGCGACTCACGATTCATCCACGCCATCATCAACACCCGCCCGCTCTTTTGCTCCTGGATAATGGCCGGGATTAGGCCCTGACCGTCAAATTTCAATGCTTCAAAAAAACTCATGGATTGTTACAGACCCTATCACCTTACCAGATCTCCTCGCCGGAACCACGAAAAAATCGCGCGATTTCAACCCGCCGGCGCGCACGGCCAGTGACAAAGTCCGTTCCGATATGTTGTAGGAGACGACGTAAGGAGTCTCTGGTCAATGGCTTGCGTGTGAAACGAGCGAATCCGATCAGAGACTCCTTACGTCGTTTCCTACAGTGGTTTACGCAGACTTTGTCACTGGCCGTGACCCGGCGCGCAGGCAGGCAGAAGGTCGGGGTGCGTGGTTGATTTCCACCGCCCTGCGACGACCTTGTCAGCCGGCCTGATCAGCAGCTTCTCGGAGGATGCTTGGTACCCCCACCCTGAATTGAACAGGGATCAACGGTTTAGGAAACCGCCGCTCTATCCATTTGAGCTATGGGGGCAGTCGCAAACCCACACCTGTTTATTATGCCTTGCCCAGGAGCGGTCGCAAACAATTTCGCTGCTCTGGCAAGCCTCGGACGGTGCCCCGGCTCTGGCGGAGGGGTCCACCAAGATTGGGGTCGGGCACAGCGGCAGCATGCCTGTGAATCAGGCGACGGACTGGACGATACGGGCCGCGTTGGGCCCATAGAGCAGACTGTGCTGCGAACCGCATTGCCAGTTCGGACGGCTTGGTCTATTGTTGGCGGGTGACAATTACCCTCCAATCCAAATGAAAAAAGCTATCGAAATGAAAAGAGGTATCGTAATAGCCAGCACCTTGGCTGTGGTCCTGCTCGGCGCAGCCGGCCTCCTGTTCAATAATACCACGCGGGCCTCAGGCACACCCGCCCTGACGGGGCCTGCAAAACCCGTGTACGAACATTACCTCAAAATCCAAGACGAGCTTGCGCAGGATTCAATGAAAGGAGTGCATGAACATGCCGCGGCTATCGCCATGACTTTAAGAGAAGACAAGACCAGGATGTTCCCGCAGCGCGCCGTGAAGGAAGCCGATCTGCTCGCCGCCTCCAAAGACCTGCAAGCCGCGCGCAAGGCATTCAAGCCACTCAGCGCCTCACTTATCAAGTACCTCGCTAGCCACAACGCCGCTAAGGGCAGCTACCACGTGGTGTATTGTCCAATGGCGGAAGCCAGTTGGATCCAAACCGGCAAGGAAGTTAGGAATCCCTACCTGGGCAAAGAGATGATCGATTGTGGCGAATTCAGGAACTGAGAATTCCAGGAGCGCCGTTTCTCGACCCCCAACCTCACGCCACTATGCCTCGGGAATCGCAAACTGATAAAGCCAAGCGCACAAAACAGATTATCACCGGCCTTGAACGAACCTATCCCGATGCGCATTGCGAGTTGACCCATGCCAACCCGCTGCAATTGCTCATAGCAACCATTCTCTCGGCCCAATGCACCGACAAACGGGTCAATATCGTCACTGACCAACTCTTTAAGAAATACTGTTCCGCCGCCGATTTCGCCAATGCCGACCTGGCGGAACTGGAGCGCGAGGTCCAGCCTACAGGCTTCTTTCGGAACAAGGCCAGGAACATCAAGACCTGCTGCCAGGCCATCGTGGAACGGCATGGCGGAGAGGTGCCCGATTCCATGGAGGAACTGACGGAGCTTGGCGGTGTGGGGCGGAAGACGGCGAACGTGGTTCTCGGCAACGCCTTCAACATCAACGTGGGGGTTGTCGTCGATACCCACGTGGCGCGGCTTGCCCGCCGGTTCGGCCTTGCCAACATGGACGACCCGGCAAAAATTGAGCAGCAGCTTATGCAAATCGTTCCCCAAGCCCAGTGGGCGCTCTTCAGTCACCTTCTGATTTGGCATGGCCGCCGCCGCTGTTTCGCCCGCAAGCCTGATTGTCCCAACTGCGAAGTGAAACAACTTTGTCCGCGGGTCGGCGTGCCAAAGGCCCTGGCCGCGGCGGCATGACTCCTGCCTGCTTTATCGAATCCCCGCCCGCGCAGGCCGCCTTCAACATGGCACTGGATGAGGCCCTGCTTGAGGCCATGCCCCGGCTCCGATTGCCCGTGCTGCGCTTTTACGGTTGGAGCGAGCCCGCTGCTTCCTTCGGCTATTTCCAAAAATACGAGCAAGTGACTCGGGCCACACGGTTGCGTCCGCTGGTTCGACGCCCGACCGCTGGGGGTGTTGTGCCTCACGATGCCGACTGGACCTACAGCGCGGCCTTCCCGACCTGCCACGCCTGGTATTCACTCAGGGCTGTTGAGAGCTACCGCCGTATCCATGAATGGATACAGTCCGCGTTCGCCAAGCTGGGCGTTGCGACGGAATTGGCCGATTGCCGGCGTGAGGGCGGCGCCGGGCAATGCTTTTTGGGATATGAACTATCCGACGTGCTTTGGCACGGGCGAAAAATTGCCGGGGCGGCGCAACGGCGAACCCGCTCCGGCCTGCTCATCCAAGGTTCGGTTCAGGCCCCGCCCCTGGGTCTCTCCAGGGCCGGCTGGCAAAAGGCAATGCGCCAAATCGGCGCGCAAGAGCAAGCAATCCAATGGGGTGAACTCACTCCCGACACCCTCTTGAGCGAGCGCGTTCTGGCCCTCTCCCGCGATAAGTACTCCCAGGCCGCGTATAACCAGAAGCGGTGACGGAACTTCTCTTCCTACTTGGCTAACTGATAAAACTGTGACGAGCCGTTATTGGCTTCGATGACGAACTTGTTGGTGCCAACAATGGTCGGCACGGTGGCCACGTTTTCCCATTGCGATTTGGTACCGAGCGAGGCCGCCGCCTGCAGCGTGTAGTTGGTCAGCATCACCGGCCAGGAAATCCTCCACTGGTCTTGAGAAAAGGGCTGGATGGAGAGCAATGGGAGGGGGAGCACCAGGGTGGCCAGAGAGGCGCTGTTGTTGGAGGGGTCAGGGTCGGTGTAACCGCTGGAAACCGTAACTGAATTCGTGATGAACCCAATGGACTGTGGTGCGATGACAAGTCTAACCGTTGCGGTCCGAGCCGCAGCCAGGCTTCCTAGTGCGCCAGTGAGGTGGTTTCCACTGACGGTAATGGTACCCTGGGAGATGCTGTTGGAACTTACAGTCGATGTGGCCGGCATGACGTCGTCCACCACGGCGCCTGGCGCCGAGAATGGCCCCGCGTTGGTTAGGATGATTGTGTAAACGAGATTGCTCCCCACAAATACCGGGTTAGAGGAACCGCTCAGGCTTACACCCAGGTTGCTGAAAAGGTCCACGGTAAAATTGGCGGCGCTCACGGCAATGCCCGCGGGCCCGCTAACGCTGATTGGCCCTGTGGCCGCGCCGTTGGGGACCGTGGCTTGGAGGGCGCCATCATTGACGACATTGAATGTCGCTGGAGCGCCCGCGAAGGCCACAGTGGATACCCCCTTGAAGTTCGCTCCTGAAATGCTCACTGCCTGGCCCGGCAGGCCGTGTGCAGGAGTAAAGCTGGAGATCAGAGGCGCCGCGTAAAAGAGGGCGGTCGAGGTGGCCGTGCCTCCGGGAGTGGTGATGCTGATGGGGCCGGTTGTCACGCCGCCAGGAACGACGGCCACCAGAGTCGTGTTGTTGGTTGGAGGCACAAACCCCGCCGCCAGGCTGTTGAACATCACTGCTGTGGTTCCAAGAAAGTTGGCGCCCTTGATGACAACGGTTGTTCCCGGGGCGCTGTTGGTGGGCGAGAAGCTGGCAATGGCCGGCGGCAGGAAGAACAGCATGGCCGAAGTGTAACTGCCGTTGGTCGTCGTAACCGTGATTGGACCGGTGGTCGCCGCCGCGGGAACAATGGCAGTGGCCTGGCCCAAGGAGACGTTGCCGAAGGCGGCAGCAGCGCCGTTGAAGTTCACCGAGGACAAGCCCTCGCCAAGGTTGGCACCGGTGAGCGTGACACTCGTGCCAGGCGGGCCGAAACTCGGCGAAACCGCAAAAAGTGTCGGCTCGACGAGGAAGTTTTTCGGCGCCGTGGCCGAACCGGCGGGAGTGGTCACGCGCAGCTTGCCACTGATGGCCCCAGGCGGCACCGCCGCGACCAGCGTCAGATTGTTCGTGGGAGGCGAAAACGTGGCAAGCACACCGCCAAAGCTCACCGCAGTGACACCCAGCAGATTGGTTCCGGTAATGACGACATTCGTCCCCGCCCGTCCTGTGAGCGGTGAAAAGATCGAGATGCCGGGAGGGACAAAGAAATTGGTGCTGGTCGTAAAGTTGCCGTTGGGCGAGGTGACCATAATCGGGCCGGTGGTCACACCCGAGGGTGCGGTGACCACGATGCGGGACATGTTGGGACTAGCCGATTGAATGAAGAAGCCCGTACCCGCCTTGCCATTGAAGGTCGCCCCGGTTGCATTGGCGAAGTGGGCGCCGTCAATATAAACCGTCGTGCCCGCGTTTCCCGCAGCCGGTTCAAAGCCTGCTATGTACGGCCCCGGGCCAAGAACGTTGATATAGTCGAGACTGTTGCTGGTGCCTTAGGGTGTTGTGATGGTAATGCGGCCATTGACGTCGC
>JBJKSV010000863.1:0-3047 GCA_046703605.1 Limisphaerales bacterium | reverse complement strand
TCAACGAGCGTGAACGCCCCCCCGGCCGACCTGACGCGTGCGCCTCCTACTGGCATGTGTCGGCGGTGTTGACGGTGCCAAAGTCCCAGCCCCAGCTGGCACCCCATGGGGTCGACCCGACATAGTTCTCCCATGTCGCATAGGCCAACTGGCCCGCCGCGTCCGTGAACTGGGCGGGGCCGTAGCAGTACGCGGGATAGCTACTGTAGTCCGCCGTGTAGCTGTTATAGCCGGTCGCGACGTTCAGCTGCAGGGCATCGGACGCTGCATAGTACCAATCCGTCCTGGCCGTTGGGCTTGCCGTGAGTCCGTTGCTGCCGTCGCTGTTGTGCCACTGGACGTCAGTGCTGAGCGAGGTGCCGGAGGTCACGCAGAGGACCTGTGTCGCCTGTTGGACGCAGGCCTCGGAGTACGCCGCGGCCATGATTCCCGCCACCAGGATGGCGGTTTGGGGTTTGAATTTATATTTCATAGGCTTTCGCCTTTCATTGCTATGGGTTTCTGTTTACTTTCTCTCGCCCCCAGCATGAGGGCGAAAATCAGGAGGTTCACGGCGCCCCAAGCCGCGTAGAACACGGGGCGCGACACATGTATCACGGGTGGCTGGGTTATGACGCCCGTCGGGCCGCCGAGCGCGTAGGCGAACTGGAGGGCGCCGTCCGGCCCCACGTCGTAGATGGCGCCGTTGGTATAGACGCGTGTCTTCCACTGGAACGGTTTGAGGAAGGGCTTGAGCGCGAAGGCTCGCGCGGGCAGCGGGGCTTCCCGCAGTTTAACGGAGATGATCCGCCACTGGTTCAACTCCATTTCCCTGGGCCGCCCCCCATTTCGCCCGGTCACCCAAAAGTTGGTGATGACCGACGGCACAAACGGATAGGGCGAGCCGGGGGCGTAGCCGTAGCGGAGCACGTAATCGTTGGTCTGGTGAGGGAAAGCGTAGCGGACGGTCATTGACATGGGCGGGCCGTTCTCCGACGGCGCGACCTCCCCCGTCATAATCACGCGCTGGTGGTTGAGGACGGACTCGGTCCGGAACCGGTTGCCCTGCCAACGGACGGCGCCAATCCCAGCATACATGATCCCCAAACTCATCATCTCGCGCAGAGGCTGGAGCAGGCAATGCCGGGTGAAGAAGATGGAGATGTTCTTGCCGACGACGGAGGGATCGCGGTCGTCCCAGGTCGTCAGGACGCGCGTCGGCTCGACAACGGCGTATTTGTGGTCCGAGACGGAGACGAACTCGGCCGGGACATTGAAATTGGTGGCGTCGGTGGGCGCGCCGAGCCGACGGAAGAGCATCCCATTGCTCTGCCATTTCACCTGGAAGTACTCCCAGCGAGTCGAGTAGGCGAAGCTCCCGTCTAGCGGGAGCATCCCGCCGCTCATGGGGATTTTCTTGGCGAAGACGAGGTTCTTGATAACCGGCGGGTGGGAGATGAAATCCTTGAATTGCTGGAGCAGAGACGGGGCCAAGTTCGTGGTGTGGTCAGGCCTGGGCTGCAAGCCCGCCATTTCCGCGCCGCCCGCCAGGGCCTGCCCAGCCGTGGCGGCCAGGCTCAGCATAAAAAGGCCCCACGCCAGAATTCGGGGATTCGAGGGTGCGAGGATGCACTCGAAAACCGACAAAAACCGCGTTGCCTTGGCCAAACCTTTCATAACCGGCAACTGCCCGCTGCCCGAATCGGTACAGAATCGGGCAGAACAACCTCCCTTATATGCGAAGCGACCGGAACTGTCAAGCCCGCGCTTGAAATGTTTTCATTTTTTTTCGCGGCTGCATTAGCTAATTATTGCCATCGTGATGACAATTTCCGTTCGGGATTTCAGGGTTCAGCTCAGTCTCGTCTCCACGTTTTCTCATTTCCCCGGGCCGCAACCCGCTGTACACTGGCTCGGTATCTATGACCTTAACCGAGCAAATGACCGATTTGGCGCGCCAGGCCAAGGCGGCTTCGAGAGAGTTGGCCAGGCTGGCGACCCCGGAAAAGAACGCGTGTCTGCTGGCCATGGCCGACGCTCTCCAGCAAAGCGCCCCCGCCATCAAGTCCGCCAACGCGCGCGACATGGAGACCGCCGCTGGGATGGGTCTGTCGTCGGCCATGCTCGACCGCCTTTCGCTCACCGATAAACGCATCGGCTCAATGGCCAAGGGCCTGCGCGAAGTCGCGGCCCTTCCCGACCCCGTGGGCCGAGTTCTGGACGAGCGCGTGCGGCCCAACGGACTGAAGCTGCGCAAGATCAGCACGCCCATCGGGGTGGTCGTTATTATTTATGAATCCCGGCCCAACGTGACTGCCGACGCCGCCAGCCTCTGTTTCAAATCCGGCAACGCCGCCATCCTCCGCGGCGGCAAGGAGGCGCTCGACTCCAACCAAATCATTGCCCGCATCATGATTGAAGCTGGGCAACGCGCGCTTTCCAGCTTCCCCGTCCATGCCATCCAGGTCGTCCCCACGCCCGATCGGGAGGCGATCCCCGAGTTGCTCTCCCTGACGCAGTACGTGGATTTGTGCATGCCGCGCGGGGGCGAGGGCCTCATCCGGGCCGTGGCGGAGTGCTCCAAAGTCCCCGTCATTAAGCACTACAAGGGGGTGTGCCACGTGTATGTGGATGGCGAAGCCGACCTCGATATGGCGGAGGCAATTGCGCTGAATGCCAAAGTTCAGCGGCCCGCTGTCTGCAACGCCATGGAAACGCTCCTTGTGGACAGGGCCATCGCGCCGCAATTCCTGCCCCGCGTCGCCTCCAAATTGGCCGAGAAGAGCGTGGAACTCCGCGCCGACGCCGACGCCCGCGCCCTCCTGGACTCTCAACTCTCAACCGTCCGTCCTCAAATCAAACTCAAGACCGCTTCCGACCAGGACTTCTACACCGAGTACAACGACTACATCCTCAATGTGCGCGTGGTGAACGGAGTAACGCAGGCCATTGAGCACATCAATCACTACGGCTCCGCCCATTCGGACAGCATTGTCACCCGGAACGAAGCCCATGCCACCCGCTTCCTCAATGAGGTCGATTCCGCCGCCGTCTATTGGAATGCCTCG
>JBJKSV010000862.1:0-13464 GCA_046703605.1 Limisphaerales bacterium | reverse complement strand
TCCGGTTCTCCAGCTCACGCACATTTCCGGGCCAGGAATGCCGTGTGAGCGCCTTGATAGCCTCCTGGTCGAAGGCCAGGTTTTCGCGTCCGTTTTCCGCGGCGAAGCGGCGCAGGAATTCATGGGCTAGCAACCGGATATCTCCTTCACGTTTGCGCAGGGGGGGCAATTGAATGGTCACCACCGCCAACCGATAATATAAGTCCTCACGGAATCGCCCTTCGGCCATGCCGCGCTGAAGGTCCGAATTCGTGGCGGCGATGACGCGGGTGTCCACGGCAATTTCCTGCCTGCCGCCCACCCGCCCAATGTGTTGTTCCTGCAGGAACCGCAGCAACTTGATCTGCAGCGGGAGGGGAACTTCGCCAATCTCGTCCAGAAAGAGCGTTCCTCCGCTGGCCATTTCGATGCGGCCTTTGCGCTGAATGTGGGCGCCCGTGAAGGCGCCCTTTTCGTGGCCAAAAAGCTCACTCTCGAGAAGGGTCTCTGGGATGGCGCTGCAGTTGATGGGGATGAAGGGCCCCTGGCCTCGCAGGCTCCTCCGGTGAACCGCCAGGGCGGCCATCTCCTTGCCGGTGCCGCTCTCTCCAATGATCAGCACCGGCGCATCGGTTGTGGCCACTTTTCGGATGGAATTGAATACCGCCTGCATTTGTGGGCAGGCGCCAAGCATGGTCTCAAAACTGCCCGGCTGAATTTGGTTCTGAAGCAAATGATAGTCTTTTTCCAGCCCAGCGACATAAAACGTGCGCTTAAGAATGACCTTCAACTCTTCCAGGTCGATTGGCTTAGCCAGGAAGTCGTAAGCGCCCGCCCCGATTGCCTCCAGCGCATTGCTCTTCTCCCCCTGTCCGCTGATGATGATGACTTTTGTCGCGCTGCTGAGCGCCAGCATTTCCGCCAGCGCGGCGAGCCCTTCCTCGGGATTGCCCGGGTTGGGCGGCAGGCCCAAATCAAGCAGAACCACAGGCGGCTGATGTTCTTTGAAGCCGGTCAAGGCCGCGGGACGGTCCCCGGCGAGCAGCACCTCATACTCCCCGTTCAGACCCCAGCGCATCTGCGCCCGGATTTCCTCGTCGTCATCAACGATCAGTAATTTCGGTTTCATGGCCCGGTTGTGAACAGACTAGAATTAACTCAGGCCCGGCCAGAATGTAAAGCCGTTCGCTCCCCGCCTGCAATTCCTTGCGGCTCTGATTGCCCCATAAAGAAATGTTGATTACGCGTTCGACTCGACCGGCAGGAGCACCCGAAATGCAGCCCCTTGTCCGGGCGCGCTCTCGACCTCGATTCGGCCTCCGTGGGCCTCCACGATGATCTTGCAGTGGAACATCCCTATGCCGATACCCCTCTGCTTTGTACTGTGGAAGGGACGAAAGAGCCGTTGTTTAACAAACTCGGGCGTCATGCCGCACCCGTCGTCCATTACGGCCAGCTCGACCCAGCCATTCCGCCGGCTTGTCTGAACCCAGACTCTTCCTCCGGAGCTGATCGCTTCGCGGGCGTTGAGAACGAGGTTGGTCAGCACCTTTTGCATTTGTCCCGCGTCAATGCGGACCTTGGGCAGGGTCCCGAGATTTTTGACCAATTCCACCCCCGGCGTGACCTCCTGGCCGCTCAGGGTGCGGGTCACCAACTCGTTGAGGTCGCATTCGGCGAAGTGGATGGCCAAGCCTTGGCGCAGGACTGTCAGGCGCGTGATGAGGTCATTGATATGGGCGACGGTCTTGGAGATGCCCCGGAGCGCATCCTCGCGAAAGCCGGGGTCCTGATAGTGCTCCGGCAGATTCTGAAGCATGAGCGAGAGGGTTGAAGCTGTGTTCTTCAAGTCATGCACAAAGAAGGCCGACATCTGTTGAAAAGCTTCCATCTGCTTAGCCTGGGAAAGCCGTTGCGACAACTGCACATTTAGCAAGCTGGCTGCCGCGTGATCGCTCACGGACTTGAGCAGGTCCAGGTCTTGTGTCGAAAAGGATACGCCTCCGACTCGGTCGCCGAGCACCAGCAAGCCCACCAACTCCTTTCCGGCAATCATCGGAGCGGTAATCCGCCCGGCGCCCCTGCGCTCGCGGAATTCCTCCGGGTGAGCTTTCCGCAGCGCCGCGGCCCAAGCCTCTCCGGATGAATCAATATCGACCGGCTCTGTTCGCTTTTGAAAGGCGCCGATAATCGCCGCCGCCTCCGCGGGAGGTATCGTAATCTGCCCCGCCTTGACCCCTGTTAGTGAGGTTGAGGCGGCGAAGAGCAGGTCGTCCTGCTTTTCATTAGTCAGCCAGATCGATACGGAGAGCGCCTGGAAAATTTCCGATGCCAGCTTGGCAATAGCGTCGCACAGCTCTGTTTGTTCGACCCGGCGGGCGGTGCCTTCAATAAAGGTCCGCCACACCGTCCGGTAGTCATAAAGGGGGCGCTGCAAGTGCCGGCTGATAAAGCGCCTGGTGAAAAGGCGCGCCCGGTCCGAGAGCAGGACCACACCAAGCAGGATGAAAGAAACGAGGACCAGGAAGGCCCTCAGCGCAAAGGTCTCCGCTCCCCCGAACAAGCGCACCAGCTTGGCCAGAACGCCCACAATCACGAGGTACACGCCCGCGAGCAACAACGTCAAGGAGTTGTGGAGCATTGCCTGGGACGGATACACGCTGACCTCGAAATGGCCGGTGCGCGCCAACGAGCGTGTCACCAACAGGCCCCCAAGCAGCAGGGCCCCGCAGTTCAGCGCATCCATGCCAAGCCCGCTGGTGCCGTAGAGCATCATTTGGCTGCTCGTGTAGGCCCTGGCCGCAAACAGCACTCCCACGCCCAGGATCATGAACTTGATGCGCCAGCGCATCATCCCAACCGAGGAGCGCAAGGTCCTCTCCAGGTTCATCAACACCAGAATCGCGCTCAGGAGAAAGATCACCACCAGGACCCGCGCCAGCATGCCCAGTGAGAAGGACAGGCTCGCCGCCGTTGCCGTCCCCTCCACAACAAGGGTGTCCCAGCAGAGAAGGGCCAAGGCGGGCGCCGCCACGAGGGTTAGAACCAGAGGCCAACGCCATTTGAGGAGGAATTCCCGGCTGTTGCCCCGCGCGTATGCCAGACTGAACGCCAGCCACGGCGCCGGCAGGAAGGACATCAAAACAAATTCTGACCGCCGCCAATAATCCAGTGACGGGATGCTCGCCGCGCATGCGGCCAAGCCGGCGCAAAGGCTCTCCAGCGCCAACAGGCCCATCCCCAGCGCGAAGAACCAGTGCGCCGCTGACCGGCGCTCCTGGATCGACACGACAAACACCAGCGCCGCCGCGACACACGCGCTGCTGAACCCTAGTAATGCGCCGAGATTCATGGATCCGCGTTCCTTGATGGACTCTGGATTATAGCTTTGTCGGCGCTCAAAAACCAGAACAAAATCGTCTGGCGGACTGACAAACGCTTGCCGGACAGGGGCGTTGGGGATTTTGTCACCGAATTGTCACCGAGTCGCCCTCGATTCGCCCTGGAGCAGGTGCAAGATTAGGGTGGCATGAGAAGAGGCATGGATCAGGAACTGTTGACGGAGCGGTGGGCCGCAGACCGGCTCGAATCGCCAGCGGACGCGCAGCAAGCGCGAAAAGGCGAGTCGTTCAAGCTGCCCACAGACTTGCGCGATTGGGTCGATGGGTGGATTCTGCTCGGCTGGGTTGAAGAGGAGGTGGGCAGACTCAATTGGTCGCATCCCGAGCTGATTGAATACCTGAGTCGGAACCCGAATTATCAACCGAAAGTCATGCTGACCCTACTGGCGGTGGCCTATCTCACCCAGACCTACTCCAGCGAGGCAATATTCAAATTGTGCCATTCTGACCCGCTCTTCGAGGCGGCCTGTGGGGGTGAAGCTCCCTTTGCCGAGGAAATCTCTTCGTTCCGGAGGAGGAACCGCGTGGTCGTTGAGCGAATCCTCTCGCGAACATTCCAGCAGGCCATTCGGCATAGGTTCGGCCTGCATGAGAGCGTGCTGCCACCTGAACTAGCGCCAGATTTGCATAGACTGGCTGTCGAACGTCTCGATATTGCCCGTCACATGGATGCATAGCTTTCGCAGCCCAGTGGTTCTACACCAGGAGAACCAAGGACACAAGGCTCTGTGCTTTGTGCCAAGAAAAGGGTCCTCCTTGTTGTGCTTTCTGGGCTTTGTCGCGGCGAAAAATGCCCGGTCAGAAGGGGAATCCGAGGGCAAACTGGACGGTGCCTGAAGGATCGCCGGGCCGCGGATTGAGGTTGTAGCCATATTCGAGCCGGACCGGGCCAATGAGGGTCCTCCAGCGGATGCCCGCTCCAACGGAAAAGAGTCCGGTATCGAACGGGTAATGGTTTAGATGCTCGGCGAATCCGAGGGAATCAGAAAAGACCACGACAGACCATCTTGGGGTCAGTGCCTGCTCCAACTCGACGCTGGCCAGGGTGTAAGTCTCGGCCCCAACAAGTTGCCCCAGGGCATTCCGCGGGGAGGCCTCTCCTTCGGTGTAGCCGCGGATAGAATTCTCGCCGCCGGGGAAAAATCGCTTATTGAACGGGAGGTTCTGGGCGGCGCTCCCGAAACTGATGGCCACGCCATGGCTCAGGCCCAAGCTAAGGTAGCGTCCGCCGCCGAGTGGATGATACCAGGAAGGGGAGATCTCGATTCGTTCGTAGTTCACATCGCCGGCCAGGTATTTAGTGGCCGTCTCGACAGAGGCAAAGACCTTGTAGCCCTGGCGCGGATAAAGCGGGTTATCGCGGCGGTCGAGCTTGACATCGGCGATGATGGACCCGACAGCGGGGTTGGTAACACCCTCGGTGGCAATTTGAGGGAAGGCGCCCAGGTCGAGGGCGTTGAGAATCTGGAAGTTGTAGCGAAGGCTGAAATCGGTCGCCTCGGGCTTGAAAAACTTGTGAACGCCCACGCCGCCGCCGTACTCCAGACGAGTGAAGTTGATCTCCTGGCGGCGCAATCCGGAGGCGTTCGCGAAAGTATCGATGTCGCGGCCGAGTAATTCCGGAATGGTATAGACAAACTCGCCGCTGGAGGACTTGAAAGATTGGATGGCCTTGATGCGCACGTGGTGAGCCAGGCCCCAGAGGTTATTCAGGTCCGCCTCGAAGCCCCCACGCAGCAGTTCGTAGCTGCCCCAGCCGAAAAGCAGGTCAAATTCGAGAGTTTTACCCTCGCTGAGGTGATAATTCACATCACGGGCGTGTTCGCTCACCGGCTTATAGGTCACGTTAACATTATCAAAGATGCCCAACTCCGCAAGCCGAACGCGTCCGTCTTCCACCTGCACCGGGTTGAGGAGTTCCCCGCGTTCGACTCGCACCCGGCGCGAGAGCAGCCATGGCCGAGTCTTCTTTTGACCGGTAAAGGTGACTTTGCCGATGCGCACCTTGGGGCCGCTCTTGACCGTGGCCTGGAGGTCCATCAGGACGCGATTATCAATGTTCTGGTGGGTCAGGGTTTTGAGCGAGACGGTGACATCCGGGTAGCCTTGGGCGTAGGCGTTCGTCTTGAGGCTGAGACTGTAGTCCTGTTCCCAGAACCTGGAAAAAACCGCGTTCGGATGAATGACATTGGTCCGGTTCCCCTGGGAGGGAGCTTCGAAAATCAATTCCTGTTTCACGGACCGCACGAAGTACTTCGGTCCTTGTTGCACGCGGACACGCGCCGTGATGGCGCCTGTCCTGTCATTGCGCCGGACAGACTGCGCCGTTACCTGGGCGTCGTGATAGCCATCGCGTTCGAGCACGTCCTTTAGGCTCGAAATGCCACGCTCGAATTTTTCCGGGGTGTAGATGCGGGATTTTTTGAGATGGAGCAAAGTCTCGGTCTCCATGAAATAGGAGCGAGCCTGCTTTTGGTTAAGCACCTTTAGGCCCTCGAACTGGAGGTCCCTGTAGAAATAGAGGACGCCTTTGCGAATCTTGAACACGGCCTTCTTGATTTGGAGTGGACGGGGCAAAGGCTGGTTGATGAGATTGGTGGCGTTGACGGTCATTTGATGCCCGTTGGCGAGGGTCAACTCCGCCGTGAGTTCAGGCATGAGATAGCCATCGCGTCTTACACGGGCGGTGAGCAGCATGGCCGAGTCTTCGATTAGGGTTGCTCTGAAATATTCCGGCTTTTCCCCTGGAATCTCGAGCGTCCGCAACATGCGTGCCAAAACGCGGTTCCCCAGCAGACCATAGCCGGAAACGGCCAGGACGGCGGGGTTGGGTTTGGGCTTGGGCTGATTCACGGCTGCGCCAAGGCAGGCCAAAGCCAGACAGAGCCCCGAGCAAAGGGTTACTTTGAGTACACGCGCCATTTGAAGCCGCCGTTGAAGTCGCTGAACCGGTCATATTCGCCGACTAGAGACCACCGCGGCGTCAGCTTGAATTCGACATGGTAGGTGGGTTTGCCCGATTCGGAGATCTCCTCACCGGAACGGATGGTCAGGCGCTGCTCAGCCGATTGGCCAATACCGAGTTTTGCCAAAAAATCCCGCGCCAGAAAAATTGCCAGGGCCTGGGCACGCTGCTGCGCGGAGAGGGAGAATGTTCCTCCGGGAATCTCGCCCGCGGTGAGCAGCATCACAATCTGCTCGGAGGAAAGCGGCGGGGTCGAGGTGAATTGGACGGCAGGAGATTGGGCAGTGCCGGTGACCTCCATCTTGATGTCGTAGCCGAACTGCTTTGAGCCGGCGGTGATTTGCAGTTTGGGCGTGTAGGGGTTGTCGGGGCTCATGGTGATCAATCCCTGCGTGACCTCCAGATTGCCAAAAGGAAACCGCACCGTCCCGGAGTTGATACGCACATCCCCCAGAGCGACAGGGTTTTTGAGAGTGCCGCCCAGATTGAGGTTGGCCGAGACCACTCCATTAAAGAGGGTGCTCTGCACCTTCAGGAATTTCGCCCCAGTAACGTGGATGCCCAGCCGCCAATCCTCCAACAGCGGGGAATCAATGCTGAAATAGGGCGGGCGCTGCTCGGGAGTGGCTACCTTGCCAGGGGCCAATTGGGTGAGGTCGCTCAAGAAAAAGCTATCGTGCAAATCAACCTGACCCGATACCAGTGGAGCCGCTCCGTTGGTGTTGATGACCAGGAGATTCAGGTTGCCCCGGATGACCGCCTCCGGTTCCCTGGCCAAAGGCACATTGGTCCCCTGCACCGTCAGCTTGAAAGGCGGAATCTTCGACTTGAGCCAATTCGTGCCGCCAAGCTCCGCTTCTCCCCCGAGCTCAACCGGCGCGCCTCCGACTTGGGCGGTCATTTTCTTCAAGTCCAGATTCCGGCCCGAGAGGGCAAGCTCCAGGTTGATGTTGCGGATTGGCCCCAGGTTGGGCAAAGGACGCGTTCGAGCGTTAGTGACACTAAGCTGGCCTCCGAATTGCAGCCCCGGGAGCAGCCGCAGATCGCCTCCAAGCTGGCCTTGAGGCACAAGGATGCCTGGAGCAAACGGTTCAATGGCCGCCAGGTCTGCGCGCTGCACGCGCACCTCGCCGGTCGTCTGCTGGATGTCAATAATCGACGAAATCCGTGCCAAGACGCTGGTCTTTGACTTCCGCTCGCGAGCCGGGACCCTTCCCTGTTTCTGGGCCTTCTGCTTGTGCTTGCCAAGTAATCCAGGCCAAAGCGCCTGTCTGAAGGGGATTTGAAAACTCATTGCTACAGGCTGATCCGCGACCAGCAAATGCGCCTTAGTCAGGTCAAGGGCTGCGCGATTGAATCGAAGGTCAGCCGCTATCGAGTCAATTGGAGGCAGGGCCATGCTCGAATTGGTTAGGGCTATTTTCTGGACGTTGATTCGGAGCTCGCCGCTGGGGTCTTCGGGCGTTCCGCGAATCTGGAGACCCACGTATGGCTTTTGGACGCGCAACCCGGTTGATGCCGACACCTCGTTCAAAAGGGGACCGCTGGGCCGGATGGAACCGGTCAGATTCATTTGCCGATGTGGCTCAAGCGCGAACAGGTCGTTGGGATGGAGCGGGTTGATGGCCAGGGGAAGGAATCCGCTGACCGAGAGGATCGGCGTGGATTGGCTCGTTGCCTCGAATTGCCGCACGTTTATTCCCTGAGCATTCCCACTCACATTCAGCCTGGCCCCCAGGGCAAGGTTGGTGGGCCCGCCCCCGGCGGCAAGCGCTAGACCGAAGGAAACGGGGCCATTCGTCCACCCAGCGGAGAGGGATAAATCCTGAAGGGCGAGGGTGGGAATGGAACTGCCCGAGACGGCGTGCCGGGCGGCCGGGTGGCGGGAGGCATGGTTGGCCGCTGTCTGGGCAGGGGCGTGACTGCGCTCCGGGGGAAGGAAGTCAGCAAAAAGGCTTGAATTGAGGTGTTGCGCCGAGAGGTGAACCGAGCCCGTCGCAGGCCATTCCACAATACCCGAGGCGTGGATCTGGCCGGCGGGCCCCTGCCAATCGAGGGGGGCCAGACGCAGCGATTCTCGCCCGGCAGGTCCTGGACGGCTCATCGTCAACTCGGCGCTTCGTGCCAGGCTCAGCGCCACCTGGGCATCCTTGCGCAGGGTAAGCTGATCCAGGGTGAAATGCTGCCGTGAGGCACCCCAGTCCAAAGCCCCTTCCAGCGACAGCGAAGATTGGCCCGCGCTAAGAGTCAGCGCGGCCCGTTTCAGGTTTGCCTGGGTCCCCTTCCAATCGGCGGCAAGGCTGAGGGGACTGGAGAGCGGACTCTTCAAACCGGTGATCTTGGCCTCGCCCTGATGAATAATATTGGTAAGCGGTCCTTCAAAGCTGCCAGTCACCGAGAGAGAGCGATAAGAATAGCCGGCCGGCAGCCAGCGTTGGGCTAACTCTCCGCCGAACGTGAAATTGCCACCCTCGATGCGTTTCTGCTCGGCTTGAAAGCGAGCCTCCACGGCGGCGGTTGAGCCGTCGCTGAAACTCGCGCGCGCCGTTTTGAGCGCCAGCCACGGCCAGGCGAAGCCCCCCTCAATTCGAAGCGTTTTGGCCTTCAACTCCGAAGTGCCGATGCCTTCTCCCTGGAGAGAAAAGTGGGCCTTCGGGTATTTGCCTGGACCGGGGGTGAAGCTGGCGCGTCCCTTGAGCACACCGGTCAGGACCAGCCACGGCTGGCGGGCAAGGTCGGCGCTGACGTTCAATTCCGCCGGTGCCCTGAGCATCGGCCCGGCAAAATAGACCCTCAACTGCTTTGAAAGCTTTGCCCTGAGCCAGGGGGCAGACACTTGGGCGTTTTCGATAGCCAGCGATTTCGTATTCCCCTGGGCATGGACATCCATCTCGATGGGAGGAATATGCGCCTCCGGCTCGAGCGGTTGCGCCGTCGCGTTGACGCTCAGGGTGTAGGTTCCGGCCTCCCATCTCGCCAATACCGAGCCGGTGATATCCCGATATTGTTCTAAACGTGCAGCCTCCGCCGGAAAGCTGAAGTTGGGCACCGTAAAGCTGGCCTGGACCGGCAGGCTGCCCGTGCGCGCGAATTGGGCCCGGAAAGCAAATTGGTTGGTCCACCATTGGCCTGAGCCTTGAACCCGCAGGCCGGGCGCATTTGTGGCCAAAGCCACGTGTAGCTCCAAATTCAGGGAACGTGACGCCAACTGGAGATCGTGAGGGCCCGTTCCGCGAAGATTGGCGGACAGCACCGCCTCTTGATGGTTCGCCGGCAGCACAATATCGGCGCGCAGTTCCCCATTCGAGAGCGTTATGGATGGGAACTTGATGACTTGGCGCCGCACGACCGCCGTGCCGTTCGAGAGGACGGCGAGGGGAACAAGCCGCTGCAGGCGATCCAATTCTGAGAACAGGCGGGTAACGGTGCTGTAAGTCGAGTTCGAGTTGCCATTCTGCGCCTCACTGTTTAGGCCAAGCCGCCAATCTTCAATCAATAGAAATGGCAGCGGGCCTTTTCGCGCCCCCGTCTCCAATTGCCAGCCCCAGACGGTTGGCGCCTTGGCCTCCAGGCGATCCGCGTGGAAGGCAAGAGATTGGTTGGTGTAGGCGAAGCCCCCTAGCGCGAACCGTCCGTATCCAAGCCGTTGATAATTCTGGTAAGTAGCCCCCGCCTTGCTCGCCAGAGGACGGGCTATCCACGGAAACCAGAGTGGCGCGGCCACCAGCACCAGGATAAAACCCACTGCCGCCAGGCCGACGATCAAAAGCCATTTTCGCTGCCGTCCCCCAAATCGCATCGGTTAGAACGCTCACACTCTCCGACAAAGGGGCCCCAGATTCAAGAGACAGATTCAAGAAGCTTCGCAGTCTATGGCAGGACCTGAATACGGAAGAACCGTTGGGAAGCGTTGGTCAGCGAGTTTGTGACGGTCAGCATCTGGCCAGAGCCGGTAAGCGCAGGGCCCAAAGGTGTCCAGGGGCCTGGGGCCAGGTTGTCCTTATACTCCAGTTGATAAACCTGCCCCTGGCGAGAGGCCCACGACATGAGCAGGTCGTTGGCGGAGGTTTGAACGGTTATTGGCGCCAGAACAGAAGCGGGCTGGGCTGAGGCCGAGAAACTCAGGTTGTCGATGGCCAGGCCCTGCGACTTGCCCGCGGCATCGGCCATTGACCAAACCAGCCAGAGCGCCGCACCCGGAGGCCAGTTGGTGATTGCCTGGCCCGATACGCTGAGGTTTGCCTGGTTCTCTGGCGATGTGCCATCGACCGCCGCCCCGCCCACATCGGCGGCAACGGTGGGAAAACTGACCTCAAGGCTCGGAATGGCGGCGGTGTAATTGGTGGGGAAAGGGGCGGAGGCGGCCGGGTCAATCCAGTAATGGAAATCAAGGGTCTTGGGCAAATTCGATTGGCGCCAAACCTCGCCGGTGAATTGGAGGTTGATGTAGGAGAGGGTGTTGGTGGTCAGGTTGATCAGCTTGAGGGCGAAAGCGGTTGGCCCAGTGCTGCTGGTGGCCAGCAGGCCGAGGGCGCGGTTCGGGCTGGCCGGGAGGCCGAAGCTGAGCTGGCCGCCGGTCGTTTGGCCGCCGTCGGTGGCGCCGAATTTTTCGGCTTGGGCGCTCGCGCCGTACCAACCGGCCATGCCGAAAATGCCCAGGCCGCCGTCACCTCCGGTGGAACTGACAGGCGAAGCGAAGTCCAGCGGATTGGCCAGTGAATAGGTGATACCATTGATGGTCACCGGGTTGTCCGGATTCACCGAGGTTAGGCCGGGGTTTGGCAAGGAATTGAAATCCTGGGTATAGACTGCTCCCGCCTCGGTGTAAGGGACGAAGGAGGAAGTAAAGGCCGGGTTGTTTATCTGGCCTGGGGTGGCGTAGCTCAGTTCCTGCCGATAGAAGCTTTGTCCGTCAGGCACCGAACCGTACGAGTGATCGGGTGCAATGTTGGTATAATCGATGTAGTCCAGTACCTGGGCATTGCCGTCGTAAAGCCGGCTCAAGGCGAGAGAACCGGACTGGCTGGGGAGGCTGAAGCTGGTGTGCAGTTCGCCCAGGGTAGAGAGATTGGTCAAGCCGTCGGTGAAAATGACCTTGAACTCGCCAGGATTGATGGCCGCCCCCGGCGGGAACGGCCAAGCGGTGAGGTCGTTGTAATCATCGGAGAGGTAAAGGCCGTCCAGGCCGACGGTCTGGACGCTTGGATTATAGAGCTCGACCCACGGGGAACGGCCACCCGCGCGATTGGTGACGCCCGTAACATTGTCGGGCTGAAGCTCGTTGAGAAAGAGGGGCGGAAAGGGCGGCAGGGTCTGGTTCACCGAATTAAGGGCGCCGGGGGTTGCCTGAGCCTGTGTTATGACGGGTGGGATTTGGAGGTCTTCGAGGCTGTATATTGTTCCATCCCCAGGCGCGCTGCCGGAGATGCGGACGAGCAACTGGGAGCCGCTGGCGCCGGGCCGATACCAATAGCTCAGCGTGTAGGTGCCGTTGGTCACGATAGGCGCGGTATTCTCCCAAATGGAATCCGGAATGGTGTCTCCAAAGCCCGTGGCGACGAGGTGGAGACTCGCGTTTCCGGAATGCTTGACTTGGGTTGTAATGCTCGAGCCGGCCATTTTGTCGGACACGGTCCAAGGGCCGGACAATGGGTTCTCAAAATCTCCATCGGCAAGCAGGTTCGCCCCAACACCTGGCACACTGCCGGCCACCAGGCTGAGGTCGTCCAGATAAACATCTCCCGGGGCGCCGTGCATGCAGATCAGCAGTATGGGGCGCGGCGCTGTGCCGGTGAAAACAACATGCCGCCACTGCGGAGTTGGAGGCGTTGAACCATTGGTTTCACCCACGCTCCAGTTGCCCGCGCGCCAATTATCCTGGAGCGGGTCAATAAGCTGCACGGAGCTTCCCGGAGAGGCCTCCGGCCAGGGCGCGGCGGTGGAGTAGCGGACCTTGGCAACGACCAGGCCGCCGATAGAGCCGTTGGCGGGTTTGAGAAGCGTGAGCATTCCTCCATCGGCAGGCAGAGTTGCATTAAACGTATCGAAGACAGGGGCGGTGGCGCCGTAAGCCGCGGCGTAAGCAGCGCGGTTGGCGGTGAGGACGAGGTAACTGTTTGGAGCGATGAATGAGCCGGCGGGGAAGGCGTAGGAGAGCTCGGGGATCTCCCAACCCGAGAGGTCGTAGGCAACCGAGGCGGAATTGTTATACAGCTCAACATATTGCGCTCCGGACAAAGCCGGATGGCACATTATCTCGTTGAGGACGACGTGGCCGGCAGGCGAAGGCACGGTCCCGCTGTAGCTCAGTGCCAGGTAGTTGCTCATGCCAGCCATTGGCTGGCCATGCATGTCCACGCCGACGATGCTCAGGGGATTGAGCCCCGGCGCGAGCGGGACGGCGATTCTGAAGCTGGTCAAGCTGGTCCAGGTAACGGGCCAGGTCACGCCGTTGATGGCCACCGTTTTGACTGCGACCGGCGCTGAGCCCGTGATATAAGCGACATTTTGGCTGATGGGCGCCGATGGATTCACGGCAAAGGCACTGGCGTTAACGGCGGCTAATTGGCTGGCGATGCTCGCGCGGGCTGAATTCAACCAGGACTTGATGTTGGCCGGGTTCTCCACCGTCAGTCCATTAGCCACGAACGTATTGTACTTGGCGTCGATGAGCGGCCCGCTCTTGCTCACATCCAACGGTCCATTGACCAACTCCTGCAAGGCGCGCCAGTACATCCGGCGGAACGTTGGCTCATTGTAAATGGCCTGCATGTTGCTGTCCTGGCCATTGACGGTAAACAGGTTCTCGCCGGGATTCCATGAGCCGCTGTTGCCTAGAACAATATTGAAGTCGAACATAAGCAGGGTGTATCTTGTCCCGCGCGTTCCCATATAGCCATAGAGGTTCTGGGCGTTCTGGCAGCCGAAGGAGTCCCAGTTGCCGGCGGCATGGTTGGCGGCGAAAACGCGCATCCAGTTCTCCATATCCGCTAGGTTCTCCATGTTGGCGACATAGTTGGGCGTGCCGTGCGAACTGGCCGCATCGACCAGGGAAAAGACGTTGGTGAAGTCGCTCTGGGAAGTCGGCGTGCGACGCACCAGGAAATTATAGCGGTAGCG
>JBJKSV010000861.1:0-10893 GCA_046703605.1 Limisphaerales bacterium | reverse complement strand
TCGTTCGCACGGCGCTCAAGGCAGCGAACCTGATCGGCGATGGGCTTTACGGAGTCGATTTGAAGCAGGTGGGGCGCAAGTGCTATGTCATCGAGGTCAATGATAATCCGACGATTCCGGCCGGCTTTGAAGACGCGGTTTTGAACGACGAGCTTTACCGGCGCATCATGGAAGTCTTTCTCCAGCGGTTGGAACGTCGTCGCCTGGGCATTCCCTCATGAGCGCCTCCAATCCGTCGCTCCGCTTATTCTCCGCGCTGGGCATCGAGCTGGAATACATGATCGTGGATGCGGAAACCCTCTGCGTCCGCCCCATTGCCGACGAGCTCATTCGGGCCGAGTGCGGCGCCTATGAATCCGAGATAGAGCGCGGGGACATGGCCTGGTCCAACGAACTGGCCCTCCACCTGATCGAACTCAAGACCAACGGGCCTGTTGCCAGCCTGGCAGGTGTCGCCGAAAAGTTCCAGGCCGAGGTGCGCTACATCAACAAGCTCTTGGAAACCTTCGGCGCGCGCCTCATGCCCACGGCCATGCATCCGTGGATGGACCCTGCCCAAGAGACGCGTCTCTGGCCTCACGACTACAATCCGGTTTATCAGGCCTTCGACAGTGTCTTCGGTTGCCACGGTCACGGCTGGTCCAACCTCCAGAGCTGTCATTTGAATTTTCCGTTTGCCGACGATACCCAATTTGGCCGGCTCCATGCCGCTATCCGGCTGGTCCTGCCGCTCCTGCCCGCCCTGGCCGCCAGTTCTCCATTTCAGGACGGCGTCGCGACCGGCTGCCTCGACAACCGTCTGAATGCCTATCGTGCCAACTGCTCCAGAATTCCTTCGGTTACGGGCAGAGTCATTCCCGAACCGGTCTTCTCGCAACACGATTACCAAACCCAGGTTCTCCAGCAGATGTATCGTGACATTGCCCCTTTTGACCCGGATGGCACACTTCAGAACGAATGGCTTAATGCCCGGGGCGCCATCGCCCGCTTCGAGCGGAACACGATTGAAATCCGGTTGCTCGACACGCAGGAATCCCCCCAAGCCGACCTCGCCGTGGCCCGCGCCGTCCAGGCCCTGGTCCAGCGCCTGGTGCAAGCCCCCTGGACTGGCCTATCCTTTCAGCAAGCCCTCTCTACCGAGAGCCTCGAAGCGATCTTTCTTGCGACGACGAACCAGGCCGAGGAGGCCGTGATCTCGGATACCGCTTTTCTTCGGGTCTTCGGTCTGGCGCATGAACGCTCAATCTCCGCCAGGGAACTTTGGCGCTGGCTCTTGAACGAGACCCTGCCGAGCGCGCGGGGGGAACAGGCAGCCTTGGAACGTCCATTGCAGATCATCCTCAAACAAGGGACATTGGCCCGGCGCATCCTTCATGCGGCCGGCCCGGCGCCAAGCCGCACGGCGCTCGAAGAAGCCTATGGGCGGCTCTGCGCCTGCCTGGCGCAAGGGCGACTGTTCGATATCTGACCGCCGGATCAACCCCGCGTGAGCGGCGCCTTGGCAGAGGTCACGCTCACAAGGATCCCGCAACCACGTAGGCGTAGGCCGAATGACGCAGTGGGGTTGACAGTTGCTCTGTGAAAGGGCAGAATTTGTTTATGACAATTGAACTGGCTAAGGACGTCGAGGATCTCTTGATGGAACAGGTCCGTTCCGGCGCCAGTGCTGACCTTGGCGAATTAGCAAATGATGTCCTACGGTCCCTTGGCCAGCCACGGTCCAGGCCGTTTAAGGTCACGCCCGAGCTTGAGGCCTGGCTCCTTGCGGCTGCGGACCAGGACACGACACCTTTGGCACGGGAAGATTTCAACGGCATTCGCGAGAAGATCCAGGCTCGCCTTCACGGTTCGCAGCAATGAATGTCCGCAAGGCGGACTATTTCATTGCCGACGTGGAGCGCCAGTACGAATGGTACATCGCTCACGCTGGTCGGGAGGTAGCCGACCGTTACTTGGAGGCGGTGGAAGCTAGCTGCGCTCTGCTCGGCAAGCATCCTCGGATCGGGCCGTCCGGCGGTTTCGAGCACCCGCGGCTGCGCGATTGGCGATTCTTTCTCGTCGTTCGCCCCTTTAGGAAGCACCTGCTCTTCTATGAGATCGTGGAGGACGACGTGGTTATGCGCCGCGCCTTGCACGGACACACCGGCCTGCCTGACCGCCTGCTCGAGCCACCGACCTCTTCATAGGCGCCGGGAAAGATGCCGGCGGGATTCGCCCGGTTGCCCGCTCTGCCTCGGGAGCGTAGAGTTTAACAGGAGGTTATACCATGCTGAAGAAGACGAGCGATCTTGAAGGCTGCAGATTGGGCGCGCGCGACGGGGACATCGGCGTCGTTGAGGATTTCTACTTCGACGATCTGAACTGGACAATACGATATATGGTCGCCAACACCGGGGCCTGGCTTCCGAAGCGGCAGGTCTTGATTTCACCTCATGCGGTCAGGAAGCTCCAGAGCCCTCCTGGCATCACCGTTGAGGTGGACCTGACAAAAGGCCAGATAGAGAAGAGCCCTTCCATTGAGACCGATAAGCCCGTTTCACGGCAGTTCGAAGAGCAGTACCATCGTTATTATGCTTGGCCGGCTTACTGGGAAGGGCCCTGGATCTGGGGGCCAATTCCGCACCCCGGTGACCATGGCGCCACCACCATGCCGCCCACTCCACCGGCGGCTTCCCCGCCCGCCAAAGGCGATCCCCACCTGCGTAGCGTCAACGAGGTCTTAACCTACAACGTCCATGCCTTGGACCGGGAAACCGGGCACATCGAGGACCTCCTCACGGACGACGTCCTTTGGGCGATTCGTTACCTGGTCATCGACACTCGCAATTGGCTCCCGGGAAGGCGCGTCCTGGTGCCACCCCAATGGATTTCCTGGGTCAGTTGGTCCGAATCGAGGGTCTATCTGGACCTGGACAGGGACACTATCGCTCGAGCGCCGGAATACGACCCCTTCAGGCCGATTACCCGCGAATACGAGGAGCAGTTCTTCAGCCATTATGGCCGCGAGCCTTATTGGAGTGCTCCCTCGGCGCGGTTGGGTGGCGGATGATTGGGCCCCGGTTGTGTTTGCGGATTTGTGTCTTAGGTTAATTCTCAAAGCATTGAAATCCGCAGCGAACGAATACGATCTGGTTATCCTCGGCTCCGGACCGGCGGGCGAGAAAGCCGCCGTTCACGCCGCCTACCACGGTTTCAAGGTCGCCGTGGTCGAGAAGTCCACTCGTTTAGGCGGCGCGGGCGTAAACACCGGAACCCTTCCTTCCAAAACCCTAAAGGAAACCGCCCTTTACCTTTCGGGCGGGCAATACAAGGGCCTGTATAGCGTCGAGCGTAGGCTTGCGCATGACCCCAGCGCGGCGGATTTCTTGTTCCGCGAGCGCTTTGTCGTGAACACGGAAGGCGAAGAGTTGCGCCTGGAATTGCTGAAGAGGCGGGTCGATGTCCATTTCGGCCTCGGCCGGTTTTTGGACCCGCATCGGATCGAGGTGGCTGGAGAGGAGCCCCAGATTCTCTATGGACGGAACATTCTCATTGCCACCGGCTCCTATCCGGCGCACCCGCCCGGCATTCCCTTCGACGGCTGTATCCGGGACTCGGATACCATTTTGGAAATCGAGCATATCCCGCGTTGCCTGTGCATTGTAGGGGCCGGGGTGGTGGGCTGTGAATATGCCACCACCTTCGCGGCCCTCGGCTGCCAAGTGAAGCTGGTGAACAGCCACAAAGACATCCTTCCCTTCCTTGATAGAGAGATCGCCGCTGCCCTGGTCGAAAGCATGAAGCAATCGGGAATCGAGATTCTGCCCGAGACAATGATTGAGTCAGTCACGGTCGAAGCACGTGATGGCCAGCCATTCGTGCGCGCCCATCAGGCAGGGGGCGGCCATGTCGAGGCGGACATGTTCTTGTACGCCGCCGGTCGCAATGGCAACACTGCGGGCCTGGCCTGTGAAAAAGCAGGCCTAAAGCCGGGCAAACGCGAGACCCTCGAAGTGGATGAGAACTTTCGCACCGCAGTGCCGCACATCTATGCGGCGGGGGACGTCATCGGCTTTCCCGCCCTCGGGAGCACGAGCATGGACCAGGGCCGGGTGGCAGTCACCCACATGTTCGGACTTCACGGGATGGAACGGGTGGCCCGTGAATTCCCCTTCGGGATCTACACCATCCCGGAAGTCTCCATGATCGGCCTGACCGAGGAAGGGGCCAAGGAAAGGGGCCTGGACTATGTCGTAGGCCGCGCCTATTACAAAGACATCCCCCGCGGCGTCATTGTCGGCGCCGAGCGCGGCTTTCTAAAGCTGGTCCTGGACGCCCGGAGCAAGGTGGTGCTGGGCGCGCACATCTTCGGGCTGCACGCCACCGAGTTAATCCACTACGGGATGGAATTGGTCGAAAACCGTGAACCCCTGGTCCGTGTGCTCGGCACCATCTTCAATTTCCCGACCCTTCATGAGCTTTACAAGTATGCCGCATACGAGATCTGGACAACCAAGCTCGAACGGGAGCCAAACTCGCAGGCGGAACAGCGGGCCTGCCGGTAGCGATCCTCAGTGTCGGCACTGCCACGCCGATTATTCGTGTATATGCACGAATAATCGGTCGCGCATTGGCTGCGGCCGTCCGGACCGAAAAATCACGCGGATGCTCGAAAAATCGCTCCAGCGTCTCCGGCCAGCGACTTGCGCCCGGTCCTCTTCCAGTGTAGTAGTAAGAAACCATGACCACGTGCGCGATTCGAGCCGCAATTCATTTTGCGCGCCCCCAACCGGAGAATCTGCTTGTCGCTCGGTAGCCCCATTTTGGAACTCCGTCACTTGGGCAAGAGTTTTCCCGGCGTCAAAGTGCTCGATGGCGTCGATTTTGAGTTGCTCCGGGGAGAGGTTCACGTCTTGCTGGGAGAAAATGGGGCGGGCAAATCCACCTTGGCCAAAATCCTGAGCGGCGCGTGCCAAAAAGACTCCGGCGAAATTCGGCTTGATGGCAAGGTGACTGAGATCCGCAATCCAAGGCACGCGTGGGCCCTGGGCATCGGGATGATCTACCAGGAACTGAACCTGGCGCCCAATCTGACCGTCGCGGAGAACATCTTCCTGGGGAGGGAATACACCCTGCTGCCAGGCGTCATCAGCGACCGCCAGATGCGTGCGCAGGCCCAGGAAATCGTGGACAACCTGCGCGTTCCTCTGGATGTTCGCGCCCGGTTGGGGAGCTTGGGCATCGCTCAGCGGCAGATGGTCGAAATCGCCAAGGCCCTCTCCCTCCACGCCCGCATCCTCATTATGGACGAGCCGACCTCGGCGCTGACCGGACAGGAAATTCGGGAACTCTTCGCCACCATGCGCGGACTGAAGGAGCAGGGAGTTGCCATCATCTACATTTCGCACCGGCTCGAGGAATTGGCCGAGATCGGCGATCGCGTCACCGTGTTGCGCGATGGCCATTCAGTGGCGACGCGCGCGGTGGACGAGGTTGAAGTCAGCGAGCTCATCCGGTTGATGGTCAACCGCGAATTGAAAGCGCGCTATCCCAGGAGGCGGGCGGCTCGTGGCGCGGAGCTCCTCCGAGTTGAGCACCTGACCCAAAAGGGCCGGCTGCACGATATCAGCCTGGTTCTGCACCAGGGGGAGGTGCTGGGACTGGCCGGCTTGCTCGGTTCGGGCCGAAGCCGCCTGGCTCGCACCCTATTCGGGGCGGAGCCGATAGATTCCGGCGCCATCTTCCTGGACGGCCGCCCCTGCCGGATTGATTCCCCGGCTCAGGCGATCAAGCTGGGCATCGGCTTTCTTGCCGAAGACCGCCGCAGCGACGGGCTGGTCCTGATGCTCTCCCTGCGCGAGAACACCTCTTTGCCGAGCCTGACTCGCTTTTGCCGCTGGGGCGTCGTCAAACCCACGAGGGAGCGGTGCGCCTCCGAGCAGTTCCGCCGGCAGCTTCGGATTCGAAGCCAGGGCACAGAGCAATTGGTCAATCTCCTCAGCGGAGGCAACCAGCAAAAGGTCGTGCTAAGCAAGTGGCTCTGCGCCCAGGCCCGCCTTTTTATTTTCGATGAACCGACACGCGGAATTGATGTCGGCGCCAAGGTGGAGATTTACGAATTGATGAATCAACTCACCGCTGCCGGGGCGGGCATCCTCATGATCTCCTCCGATATGCCCGAAATCCTCGGTATGAGCGATCGCATTCTGACATTATGCCGAGGGGCAATTACCGGTGAGCTCAACGCCCAAGAGGCCTCCCAGGAAGCTATCCTGCGCCGTGCGCTGGGCATCGGGTCCGGTCCTACTCCTTCTTCGGCCACTTCACCCTCCGTTACCGCGGAAAAGGTGAAGCCGGCCCCTGACCTCTGCGAGCCCGGCGGATTTAATTAGGCCAGCATGAACAAGTCGCCTGAACTCACCGCACCCCGCCCGGAGACCTTGAGATCGGCGGAAGGCCCGTCCGGTTCTGCAAGCCCCGGGAGACTCGGGAGGATCTTGTCAAAATATGGCCGGCAGTTGGGGACGCTGACCGGGTTGCTCCTGCTGTGTGGGGCACTCACCGCTCTGACGCCCTATTTTCTCACTGTCTCGAACCTCCTGAATGTTATCCAGCAAACGGCCATCAACGCCATCATCGCCGCCGGGATGACCTTCGTCATTATCACGGCCGGCATCGACCTCTCAGTCGGTTCGATTGTGGCCTTCGCCGGCGTGGTTCTAGGCAGTGTGCTCGCGGGCGGGCACTCGGCGCTTTTTTCGGTCATAATCGGGCTTGGGGTGGGTCTGCTGTGCGGCGCAGCCAACGGAGTGCTCATCGCCTTTGGCGGGCTTCCGCCCTTTATCGTTACGCTAGGCACGATGAGCGTAGCCCGCGGAGCCGCCCTCGTCTATACCCATGGACGGCCCATTTCCGGCTTCTCGGCTGCCTTTCGCCTCCTCGCCGCCGGCCACCTGTGGCACATCCCGATGCCGGTCTTAATCATGCTGGCGGTGTATGGCGTCGGGCATTTCCTCCTCAGCCGGACCAAGCTGGGCCGCTATACTTACGCCATTGGGGGAAATGAGCAGGCCACGCGGCTCTCCGGCATTAACGTCCGCCTCTACAAGACGCTGGTCTATGGCATCTCCGGCCTGCTCAGCGGGCTGGCGGCGGTCATATTGACCGCCAGGCTCGATTCGGCCCAGCCCATCGCCGGCATCATGTACGAACTCGATGCCATCGCCGCCACCGTCATTGGCGGAACCAGCCTGATGGGAGGCGAAGGCAAGATGTTCGGAACACTGGTTGGCGCCTTGATCATGGGCGTGCTTCGCAATGGCCTGAACCTCCTGAACGTTTCTTCCTATATCCAGCAGATCGTCATTGGGTCGGTCATCATCATCGCGGTATTCCTGGATATTACACTCAAAAAAACCAAAACTTAATCTGCCTATGACGACAAAAGCCTTCAGCCTGCGGATCTCGAGCCTGCTCTTGCTCACGCTCCCCGCTTTGACCGGCTGCCACCGGGCCGAAGCGCCCGCCTCGACCGGCCCCACAGTCGCGCTGGTAATGAAGACGCTCAACAATCCGTTCTTCATCGACATGCAGCGCGGCGCAAAGGCGGCGGCAAAGCGCCTGGGCGTCAATTTGATCGTCCAGGCCGCCGAACGGGAGGTGGATGTCGAGAGGCAGATGGAGATTGTCGAGGACTTGATCCAGCAGAAGGTCAGCGCCTTATGCATTACGCCCAGCGGCTCAAAGGAGATTGTCCCGGCCATTGTCGAGGCCAATAAAGCTGGCATTCCGGTCCTGATCATTGACACGCGCGTCGATATGCCCAGTCTCAAAGCCGCCGGTGGGCGAATCGTGACGTTTATCGGTTCTGACAATGTGGAAGGCGGGCGGATTGCAGGAAGCTATATGGCCAAGCTCCTCGGTGGGAAAGGCAAAGTGGCCATCCTGGAGGGGATCCCGGGCGCTGAGACCAGCGATGCGCGCCTCAAGGGCTTTCACCAAGCGATAGCCTCCCACCCCGGCATTGAAGTCGTCGCCTCGCAAACCGCCAATTGGGAACGCGATCAGGGCTACACTGTCTGCCAAAATATCCTGCAAGCTCATCCGGACGTGCAGGGCATTTTCGCCTGCAATGACCTGATGGCGCTGGGGGCTGTGGAAGCAATTGCCGCGGCGGGGAAGCAAGGCCAGGTGCAGGTTGTCGGCTTCGACGCGACAGACGATGGGCGCAAGGCCATCGAGGCAGGGACGATGGCCGGTTCAGTGGCGCAGCATCCAGAGGAGATGGGCCGCCTGGCAATTGAGAATGCTCTGGCACTCATCAAGGGCAAACCGGTCCCGCCGGAGATTCCGGTGAAGGTCGAACTGATAACACGCAAGACCCCATAGCCCCGATTTCCGATGCGTGTTCCGGCAATCGAATTGCTTCGGGGTGGCTACCGGCATTACGCGGTGGGTGCCTTCAACGTCTGCAATCTCGAGCAGATGCACGGCTTGTTCCGTGGCGCTGAGGAGGCTCGCGCCCCTGTAATCGTCCAGTTCACGAGGGTCATGCTCGATTACGCCCATCCCTTGATGCTCGAATACCTTCTGCAGGCCGCCGAGGTGATTTATCCAACGGTCCCATTTGCCGTCCACCATGACCACGGTGACATGGCCAGTTGCGCCCAGGCCATCGCCTCAGGCCGTTACAGTTCGGTGATGATCGATGCCTCCCATTTGCCCTTCGAACAAAACGTCGCGCTCACTCGGCAAACCGTCGTGCTGGCCCACGCAGCCGGCGTTGCGGTCGAGGCCGAGTTGGGCCGCTTGGCGGGCGTCGAAGATGATATGCCCACCGAAGCCAAAGAAGCCATCCTGACCGACCCCCTCAAGGCCGAGGAATTCGTCGAGCGCACCGGCTGCGACAGCCTGGCTGTGGCCATTGGCACCAGCCACGGCGCCTATAAGTTCTCCGGAGCGCAACGGCTCCACCTCGATCGCTTGGACGCCATTCAGCGGCGGCTCCAGGGCATTCCCCTCGTTCTCCACGGCGGCTCTGCCGTGCCGCAACGCGAAATCGAGCGCATCAACCGCGCGGGCGGCGCCATTCTCGACTCCGCCAGCGGCGTCTCCGAAACCGATCTTAAGTTGGCGATTCAAAGAGGCATCACCAAAGTCAATATCGGCACCGATGGCCGCCTCATCTGGACCCGGGTGCATCGCGAGTTCTTCAAAGAGCAGCCCGCGGAATTCGACTTCATGCGCCCCGGTCGCTCGTACGTCGAGGAGTACTCCGCGTTCGTCGCCACAAAATGCCACCGCCTCGGTTCTGCGGGCAAAGCGGGAGCGGCTGGAGGATAAGCCGCTCGCCGGCTTACAGAGCGTTGAATTCTTCAATGCTGATTTGCATTTCGCGGATGATGCTCCGAGGGGTCCCTTCGGGCACGTCGCCGGGATGACGAGGAACAGGAATGCTTAAATCCCTCTCTGCCGAGTAGCTCGCCCTTTCTTGCAAATACTCGACGCCCCAATTAGCATGCGGGCATGAGTCATCGGTTTGTGAGACTGGCGTTGCTCGCCTTTTGTTTGTTGGCCCTCCCCTTCCGGGCGCCGGCCCCGCTTATTTATCGTCCGGGGGAGGGCTGGTCCTACGAGCCGGTGGGCGGCGGGGCCAAATGGACCCGTATGCGGGCAAAGGACCAGTTGGACGTGGCGCAGGCCGCGTTTGACCGGAAGGACTACCGCCTGGCCCTCAAAGCGGCGCGCCGTGTCGTCCGTGTCTGGCCATTGTCCGACTATGCCCCGCAGGCTCAGTACCTCGTGGGGCGCTGCTACGAAGCCAAGGGCCAGGACGAAAAGGCCTTCAAGGAGTACCAGAAGGTCATCGACAATAATCCCAAGACCGCCAATTACGACGAAATCGTAAAACGCCAGTACGCCATCGCCAACAAGTACCTTGCCGGAAAGTGGTTCAAGCTCTGGGGTTTCATCCCCATCTTCTCCTCGATGGACAAGACCTCAAAGATGTACGAGCAGATCGTCAAGAACGGCCCCTTCAGCAATGTCGGCCCTCAAGCCCAGTTGCAGCTCGGCGCCGCTCGCGAGAAGCAGCACAACTACCCGGAGGCCGTCAAGGCCTACGAACTGGCGGCGGACCGTTACCACGACCGTCCGAAAATAGCGGCTGACGCTCTCTTTAAAGAAGGCATGGCTTACGACAAGCAGGCCGAGCGCGCCGAATACGACCAGAGCACCGCCGGCAAGGCCATCGCCACCTTCTCGGATTTCATGGACCTTTACCCGGGCGACCCGCGTGTGCCCCAAGCCCAAAAGGTCATCGACGCCCTCAAACACGAACAGGCGCGCGGCTATTTCGAGACCGCCAAATTCTACGAAAAGTACCACCATTGGGATGGCGCCCGCATTTACTACAACGAAGTCGTGCTGCAAGACCCCAGCTCCTCCTACGCAACCCTGGCCCAACGCCGAATCGAGGCCCTGAATAAGCTCCTTCGAGCCGAGCAGAAAAAATGAACCCGCGCCTTTGTTGTTTGCCCCTGGCCGCGCTGGCCTTGCTTGCCTTAACAGGCTGCGCCGGTTACCGCCTGGGGCCCGTCAACGGCCTCTCCGCCGGAGCCAAATCCATCCAGGTGCTCCCTTTCTCGAATCAAACGATGCAGCCCCGCCTGACCGACGCGGTAACCTCTGAACTGCGCAAGGAACTCCAGCGCGATGGAACCTTCCGCCTCGCTTCGAGAGACGGCGATATCGTCGTCAATGGAGTTATCACCCGCTACGCGCGCGCGGAATTGGCGTTTGCGCCGGGCGACACCCTCACCGTCCAGGATTACCGGGTGAGTGTGACGGCCCAGGTAACCGCCCGTGACCGCGCGACCGGCAAGCTCCTCCTCAATCAGCCTGTGAGCGGTTCCA
>JBJKSV010000860.1:0-5912 GCA_046703605.1 Limisphaerales bacterium | reverse complement strand
TCCTTGAGCGCCTGTCCGTACCGCCCTGCCTTGTAGTCGCGCATGGCGCTGGCGGCGGATCCCAGGGCCATACTGGGGCAAAACAGCCCGAGCAGCAGCAGGCATGCGCCGACTGTCAGGCACCGGGCCAGGCGCGGCGAGCCGGCGCTCAGAGGCATTGTTCTTGCCTGCGGCAATTGAGAATCGAGAATTTTGAATTGAGAATTTTGAATTGCGTCTCGCTTCGGAGGGACCTGCGCCGCACGGCACCGGTTCGATCCCGCAGTCGAGGCGGTAGGGCGCGCAGTCCTCTCTGGGCCGCGATACCGCAGCAAGCTGTCGCATTGCGCGCTGGGTGGCGCGCAGAGGACTGCGCGCCCTACCCGCGTGTGGAGTATTCGGGCTGGTCGCAATCGCACTGAGAATCTCGCCGGCATCAAGATCGCTTCCGTTTCGGCATCAATTAGTGATTTTAAATTCTTAATTCTCAATTAGTCTCCACGGCTGGCTCCAGGCGCTGTTGCGCCTCGCGTCTTTGGCGCTTTGCTCCCCGCGCCTTCTTGCGTTCGGGGAAAAGTTCTTCCGCCATAAGCAGGAGAATAGCCGCCCCAAGCGGCCACTCAAACCGCTCGTGATAGCGCTTCAGCAATCGTGCTTCGTGCTCGGACTTAGGCAGTCTGGCCGGCCCTTCTTTATACAGGGCGTCGATACCCGCGGCCCCCTGCAGGTGGAGGTAGCCGCCTTTGGTCACATCGGCTATCTGACGCAACAGGGCCTCATTCAAATGTGATTTTACCACGTTGCCCTGCGCGTCCCGGACATAATCGGTATGACCCTGTTCATCGGTGACGCGGAGCAGATCGCCCTCCGCGGTTCCCACGCCCACCGTGTAAATGCGCAAACCGGCCTTGGCGGCCTTCTTGGCCTCGTCCAGAGCGCCCGAATCATGGTCTTCGCCGTCGGTGAACAGCACCAGGACTTTGTAGTTTTCGCCTTGTTTGAAGGCCTGGAGCGCGGTCTCGATCGCCTGTGCGATGGCGGTGCCGCCCTCGGGGATGATATGCACGTTGAGCGCTTGAACACTCTGCTCGAAGGCCCCGTCGTCAATGGTCAGCGGGCATTCCAGAAAGGCGGTGCCCGCGAAGGCCACCAAGCCCAATCTGTCCGATTTTGCCGCCTTCATCAAGTCCAGTGCCGCCAATTTCGCCCGTTCGAGCCGGTTTGGTGCGATGTCCTGGGCGGCCATGCTCTTGGAGGTGTCGATGGCGACTACAATGTCCAGCCCGCGCAATTGCGCCTTTTCCCATTCGAAGCCCCACTGCGGCCGGGCCAGCGTCAAAATCAGGCAGACCACCGCCAGGACCAGGGCCGCCAAGCGCAGCTTGCGGCGCCCTGTCGAGAGACCGACTGTCAAACCGCTCAAGAGGCGGTCCTGAATGAACTGGCCCATCAACTGTCGCCGCTGCCGCGCCGACCACCAGAAGAACGCCACCATGGCCGGGGGAAAAACCAGCAATAGCCAAAGTACCTGTGGATTGGCGAAAGTCATCGAACCGGTTCCCTCCTGCTCATGGGAGCCTCCGCAAGACTGTGTTGCGCAGCAGCATCTCGAGCAACACAAGACCCAGAGCTGGAGCGGTCAACCACGCGAAGAGCTCTTCGTAATGGGAAAACTTCCGGATGCTCGCCTTGGTCTTTTCCAGCTTGTTGATCTCGGCATAAATCGAGTTGAATTTCTTGGCGTTGTCCGCGCGGTAGTACTTGCCGCCGGTCATGTCGGCTATCTTCTGGAGTGTGTCCTCGTCTATATCCACCGGCTGCATTTGGTAGCCGGCCACATGCCCGTTCCAGTCGTATTGGGGCATCGGCGCCATGCCCCTCTCGCCGACGCCAATCGTATAGACCTTTACGCCCAGGGCCTTGGCGGCCCCCCCCGCCGTCAAAGGATCAATCTCGCCGCTATTGTTCTGGCCGTCGGTCATCAGGATCAGAATCTTGCTTTTGGCTTTGACCTCGCGCAGCCGGTTGACCGCTGTGGCAATCGCGGAGCCGATGGCGGTGTGGGTATCGTCGATAGCCCCAAGATTGAGCTGGTCGATGCGCTGCAGCAGGTAATCGTGGTCGAGGGTGAGAGGCGCGGCCACGTAAGCTTTGGTCGCAAACGCCACCAGGCCAATCCGGTCGCTGGGCCGCTTGTCCACAAACTTCTTCAATACTTCTTTGGCCATATTCAGCCGGTTCACCCGCTGGCCGTGTTCGACGAAATCCTCGGAGGCCATGCTCCCTGACATGTCAATGGCTACGGCAATATCAATCCCGCTGGCGTTGATCTTCGTCTCGCTCCAGGTCAAGCGCGGCTGGGCCAGAGCCAGGATCAGCACCGTCAGTGCAAACCAGCGCAAGGCCGCCAAAAGACGCCCGGAACGCGTTCGCGTGATGTTGAGAATCGTGCGCACAAGCTGCACAGAGGAATAGACAAACGCCGGGGGCTGGCCGCGCTTGCCCTTCAGCCACGCCATCAACGGCAGCAGCAGCAACAATAATAAAAAGTATGGGTGCCCAAATGTCATACGCCGCCTGAGCCTCGCTCGGCCGGTTCTTTCTCGCTTTCGCTGCTCTCCGCGCCCCGCTCCGGCACGCCGATCGCCCTTGTTGTGCCCTCCCCTGTTCCTCCAGTTTCCAACGTGCGCTCCTCAGGGCCTCCGGAATTGCTATCGGGTCCCGCAGCCGGACTGGCAGATTCAGCGGAGCCAAGCCGCATTGCCGCTCCAACTGTGGGAGGTTCGACCGAGACGGGAGGCGGTTCGGTTTCCTCGACAAGCCGCAGCGCAGAGCTATGCAGTTCGCGGAGTTCCGCTTCGGCCGGCTCGTAGCGCGCGAATTTGACCAGGTCGCAACGCTGCAGGAATTCACCCAGGCTGCCCTTCTGGTCGGGTGTCAGCAACTCCGTCGCCTGCAATTCGTAGAGGAACTCCTCGGTGGTGCGCTCCGGCGCCCTGAAATCGAACCGCTCTTCGAGATACCATCTCACCGTGTCGGAGACCAGAATGCAAAACTCGCGAGGCTGGCCGATGAGCGCCAAGGCCTCCTGTAACCTCTGTTTGGCGACAACGTGAGGCGGAACAGGCGGAACCGCGGGCGTCTCTCTCCGGCCCTTCTTCCATCGCCGCCAGGCCCAAACGAGCAGCACGACCACTGCTATGGCTCCCAGCGTCCACCAAAGCCATTCCCAGCCGCTCGGAATGGACACCGGCGGCTTGATGTCGCGAGGCAACGCCTTCGGAACCGCATGCGGCAGCATCGGCGGAGTTGTGGCTGGGGGCGTTATCTTCATCTCTCGAAATGCTCGGTTACCGCACCATTGACTGCTTTACACCCTCAGCCTGCGCTTCTCGCGCGTTTCAAAAAACTTCGCCAACTCGACCGAGTATGGCCGGTCGGTGCGGAGCTGGATCGCGTCAATGCCCGAAGTCCGGAACAGGCGCGCCAACTGGGCCTGGGCCCGTTCCTGGCGTTTGGCGAAGGCCTCTCGCTTCCGCGAATCTCCGGTGTTGATCTCGACGACCTCGCCCGTCTCGGCGTCGTTGAGCACCAACCGGCCCAGGTTCGGCAGTTCCAATTCGTATTTGTCCGTGATCTGCACCGCCACCAGGTCGTGGCGCCGGTTGGCCTGGCGCAGCATGGGCAACGAGGCCTGGGCCATCGATTCCAGCAGCATCATTTGGGGGCGTGGACGAGAGCCGGAACCGCGGGTGTTCTTGGTCGGGGCGCCTATGAAATCAGAAATCAGCACCGCTATCGCCCGGTGTGAGGTGACGCGCATAAGAAACTCGAGCGCGGCGTTCAGATCTGTTCCCCGGCGGCGCGGTTCAAAAAACAGCACTTCCCGGATAACCCGCAGCACATGCCGCCGACCCTTGCGCGGCGGGATGAACTTCTCCACTTCATCCGAGAAAAGGATCAGCCCCACCTTGTCATTGTTGCGGATGGCTGAAAAAGCCAGCACCGAGGCGATCTCCGCGGCCAGCTCCCGCTTGGATTGTCCGCTTGAGCCAAACAAACCCGAGCCGCTGACATCCACCAGCAGAATTACCGTCAACTCACGTTCCTCAACAAACTTCTTCACGAATGGATGATTCATCCGGGCCGTCACGTTCCAGTCAATGGAGCGGACCTCGTCCCCTGGCTGGTACTCGCGCACCTCGTCAAAATTCATCCCCTGGCCCTTAAAGACGCTGTGGTACTGGCCCGCCAGCGTCTCGCTCACCAGGCGATTCGTCCGGATCTCAATCTGCCGGATTTTCTTTAGAATCTCGCGGGGAATCATGCGGGGGAATCACGGCACAGGCAGCTCATCGAAAATCTTCTGAATAATGGTCTCGCTGGTCTTCTCCTCCGCTTCCGCCTCGTAAGTGATGGCTACCCGGTGCCGCAGCACGTCCATCCCGATGCTCTTGACATCCTGCGGAGTGACATATCCTCGCCCCCGCAAGAACGCAAACGCCTTGGCGGCCAGCGTCAGGGAAATCGTCGCCCGTGGCGAGGCGCCGAGTTGGATGAATTCCTTCACATCGATGTTATGCGCCTCCGGTTCGCGCGTGGCGCACACCAAATCCACAATATAGTCTTTTACCTTATCGTCCACATAGATGTCGTTAATCACCTTGCGCGCATTGAGAATCTGTTCCGGATCAACCACCGCGCTTGCCTCCGGCGCCCCCGAAGTCCGGGCCATCAACTCCAGTATCTGCCTCTCTTCGGCGCGCGAGGGATAGCCGATCTTCAGCTTGAGCATGAAGCGATCGACCTGCGCCTCAGGCAGAGGATAAGTGCCTTCCTGCTCGATAGGGTTCTGGGTTGCCAGCACCAGGAAGGGCTCTTCCAATACAAAGGTCTGTTCGCCTATCGTCACCTGCTTCTCCTGCATCGCTTCCAACAGCGCGCTCTGCACCTTGGCGGGCGCCCGGTTGATCTCATCCGCCAGCACCACGTTGGCGAAGATCGGCCCCCGGCGCGTGGTAAACGCCCCCGATTGCGGATTGTAAATCTGGGTGCCGACCACGTCCGCCGGCAGCATGTCCGGCGTGAATTGCAGCCGCGAAAACCGCACGTTCAGGCAATTGGCCAGCGATTTCACCGACAAGGTCTTGGCCAGCCCCGGCACCCCTTCCAGCAGCACATGGCCGTTGGCCAGCAAACCGACCACCAACCGCTCTGTTAGATAAGTTTGTCCTACTATGACTTTGCTTAATTCACTAAATAATGGGCGCACAAACGCCCCGGCCTGTTGCACTGCTTCGTTTATCGCGTTGATTCCGGTGTTCATCTCTATCGAAAGCCTACCTTCCGATGGACAGAAAAACCAGAGGATGCGTTCAAAAGCCAGGCCCCCGGCTTCAGTGCCAAGGCGGCGCCAACCCCAGCGTTCGAACCCGAAATCCGACTCCGAAGAACGGGCATGACCAAACCGAGAGATAGCGACCGCGGAATACGCACACTACGCGGAAAGAGAAGAAACCACGGAATACACCGAGCACACGGAAAGCGGCGGCTGTCAGCGGCTCATGCCATGGGTTCCACGCTTCGGCGCTTTGCCGCTCCCATAGCTGCCCTTTTCCGTGTATTCCGTGTATTCCGTGGTTCTCTCCCGTTCCCGGTGCATTCCGCGCGGCCCGGATTCGGCCTTGAACGCCCCACCCGTGTGCGGGAACCTTGTGTTATGGATGAACCAGTCGAGCTTCCAATCAACGGCGTTCTCGACCTGCACACCTTCAGCCCGCGCGAGGTGAAGGACCTCGTTCCGGACTACCTGGAGGCGTGCCTGGAGCGAGGTATTTTTCAGGTGCGCATTATCCACGGCAAAGGTGTTGGGGCATTGCGCCGCACCGTCCACTCCATCCTTTCCAAACATCCAAGTGTCGTCTCCTTTGAGT
>JBJKSV010000859.1:0-3729 GCA_046703605.1 Limisphaerales bacterium | reverse complement strand
TTCTGGCCCAGTTCCCCTCCATGAGCGCCGGGGTCGAACAAGGCCGCAGCGCCGAAGAAGGCGTGCGCACCATCGGCTTCACCGTCAAACTGACCCTGCCGCTCTTCAACGGCAACCGCGGCCAGATAGCCATCCAGCGCGCGACCCGCGCCGCGCTCTACCAGGCCTATCAAGCCCGCCTCGACCAGGCCGCCAGCCAGGCCGACCAGGTCTGGCAGGCCACCCGCATCATGGCCAGGCAGTTGGCTGCGCTCGAACGTCACCTTCTTTCCCTGAAGCAGTCCGCCGCCGCGGCCGAGCGGGATTTCAACCAAGGCAACATCACCCTCGACCGATACGTCACCTTTAAGTCCAATCTCCTCACAGAGCAGGCTACCTTCGTCCGCCTCCGCGCCTCTCTCCAACAAGCGCAGTCCGCCCTCGGAATCCTCCTCTCCCTTCCCTTCCAGCCGGGCGGCTGACAACGCTCACCTAAGCCGTTGTAGGCGGTGCCGAATCTGGCGGCGCCCTTGGAGTGCGGCGCGGACCGCCGCTTTGGCCTTCTGGCCATCGTAATGAGAAGGCTGGGGGGTGGAGGGAAACCCTTGCGAACGCCTTCCAATGTGTTATGCTTTCTATTATTTCATCGAATCTGGCTCTATCGCCGCCGCGGGCGGACCCGGGAGGCTTGTGGCGTGAGTTCGGGTTCAGTCGTCGTTTTTTGCCGGTGCTTTTATGAGACGTGTACGTAAGCCATTCGGGACGTGCAGACGGGCAGGGGGCCAGTTTGGGGGAGCGATTTCAGCCTGCGTGGATGGCATCAAGTCCTTCCCAGGCGCGGCGGTGGTTGCGGTGGTCCTGTCGGCCGGCACCCTCGCCTGGGGGGCTTCGGCCGGGTCGGGCCTCGACTTCAACCGCGACGTCAGGCCCATCCTCTCGGAAAACTGCTTTGTCTGCCACGGCCCGGGCAAGGAGGACCGCAAGGCGGGCCTGCGCCTGGACGTGCGGGAGAACGCCCTTCAGCACGGGGCCATCGTTCCCGGCGACCCGGCCAAGAGCAAACTCATTCAGCACATCTTTTCGACGGACCCGAAGGTCATCATGCCGCCGCCGGAGACGAACAAGACGCTAAGCCAGGCGGATAAGGAGAAACTACGCGCCTGGATAGCGGCAGGGGCGAAATACGAGCCGTATTGGGACTACGTCGAGCCGAAACGCGCGACCCCGCCGCAGGTCAAAGACGCCGGATGGGTGCGGAACCCCATCGACGCCTTTATCCTGCACAAGCTCGAGCGGAAAGGCATTCAGCCCTCGCCCGAGGCGGACAAGGCGACGCTGCTGCGCCGGTTGAGCCTGGACCTCGTCGGCTTGCCACCCACTCCCGAAGAGGTGCGCGCGTTTGAGGCGGACAGGAGTCCGGGCGCCTACGAGCGGCAGGTGGACCGGCTCCTGGCCTCGCCGCATTTTGGGGAAAGGATGGCGGTGCCGTGGCTGGATGTTGTGCGGTTTGCGGATACGGTGGGCTATCATGGCGACCAGAACATCAACATCTTCCCGTACCGCGACTACGTCATTAACTCCTTCAACAGCGACAAGCCCTTCGACCAATTCACCATCGAGCAATTGGCCGGCGACTTAATTCCGCACCCGACCACCGAATCGCGCATTGCCACCGGTTTCAACCGCCTGAACATGGTCACGCGCGAGGGAGGCGCCCAGCCCAAGGAATACCTGGCCAAATACGCCGCCGACCGCGTGCGGACAGTCTCGATGGCGTGGCTGGGCTCGACCATGGGCTGCGCCGAGTGTCACGACCACAAGTTCGATCCCTTCACCTCGAAGGACTTCTACCGGATGGAGGCATTTTTCGCCGACATCAAGCAGTGGGGGGTGTACGCCGATTACGGTTATACGCCCAATCCGGCGCTCAAAGGCATTGGCAACGACGATCCATTCCCGCCGGAGATGTTGGTCAAAAGCCCCTACCTGGAGCGGCGGATTAAGAAACTGGACATCAAAGCGCTGGCCCTTTACGAGCAGGCGGCGGCAAAGCTCAAGGCCGATAAGCCGCAGTGTAGTGCCTTCGAGGAATGGCGCAAATCGAGCCTGGCATTTCTGAAGCAACATCCAAGTGGCTGGGCAACTCCGGCGCCCACAGTCGCAATCCAGCCCAAAAAGCAGGATGCGGCGGCCCAGACCAACTTCACCGTCCGTGCGGACGAAACGGTCTGGTTGGGGCGAAAGCAGAGGAAGAACGTCCGGTTTGTCTTGCCTGTGGAGAAGAACGAGCGGATTGCCGCGATCCGGCTGGAGATTGCTCTGCGCGAGAAGCCTGCGGCCAAGGCCGGAGATGCCCCGGAGAGAGAAGGCGGATCTATCAGGCTGTCGGCGAAGTTGAAATCAGCCGGCGGCGGCAACACCGGCCTGTCGTTCTCTTTCGCCGACGCGGATCACAAAAAGGAACGCTACTCGAATGGTTCACCCATCCTGGGGGTAGCGGAAGTATGGCTCCTCTCGACCGGCTATGGACATGAGACGGCCGTCTGGCTGCTGGATGAGCCGGTGCAGACAAAGCCGGGAGACACCCTGGAGTTGGATTTCGGCGATCTGCCGGTCACTTCCGCGCGGGTCTCGCTGTCCCCCTTTGCGGCGCCGGATGCCCTCGGTTCCGGGATTGGCAAGCCTTTGCTCACCGTCCTCGAAAATAAGAGCGATCCCCTCAATTGCAACGATGCGCTGGCCAGCCGGACTTATCTTTTTAGCACGGTTTGGAATCGAGACCTGGTGGCCCAGGCCCGCCACCTCCAGCACCAGATCGGCGAATGCCACCGTGGCTGGGCCTACACGCTGGTGACCATCGCCCGGAAGAAACCGCGCATCACCCGCCTGTTGCCGCGCGGCAATTGGCAGGATAACAGCGGCGAGATTCTGCAGCCGGGCGTACCCCACTTTCTGCCTCAGATTCCGAATCCAACCGGACGGCGGCTGACGCGGCTGGACCTGGCGCGCTGGCTGGTCTCCACGAACAATCCATTGACGGCGCGCGCCGTGGTGAACCGGATTTGGAAACAATTCTTCGGCACAGGCATTTCCGCGGTCCTCGATGACCTGGGCGGACAGGGGGAGTGGCCGAGCCATCCAAAATTGCTGGACTGGCTGGCGTGCGAATTCATGCACCCGGAGTATTTGGGCCACTCGCCTTTCCCGCACCCGCCTCCCCACAGTTGGGATATCAAACACATCGTCAAGCTCATGGTCATGTCCGCGACCTATCGCCAAAGCTCGATGCCGCGTCCCGAGCTCAAGGACATCGACCCCAATAACCGCTTGCTGGCGCGCCAATCCCCACGCCGGCTCGCCGCCGAATTCGTTCGCGATAATGCCCTGTTCATCTCTGGCCTGCTCAACGAGGAGATGGGCGGGCCGAGCATCTTTCCCTACCAGCCCGCCGGCTACTATTCCAACCTCCAGTTCCCAAGCCGGGTTTATCACGCGGACCAGGACCAGCGTCAATACCCCCGCGGCGTCTAAATGCATTGGCAGCGCACCTTGCTCCAACCCATGCTGGCCAACTTCGACGCTCCCTCGCGCGAGGAATGCACCGCCAACCGCATCGTCTCCAACACACCACAGCAGGCGCTGACGTTGCTCAACGACCCCACCTTTGTCGAGGCCTCGCGCGTTTGGGCGGCGCGGTTGCTGGCCCCGCCGGCTGAATCCGATGAGCAACGGCTCGACGACGCCTTCATG
>JBJKSV010000858.1:0-7437 GCA_046703605.1 Limisphaerales bacterium | reverse complement strand
TCGAGCCGGCCGGCCTGGGGGCGGCGCTGACTCGGGACGAGACCCAGGGCGGCTACCGGATTCGTCACATTTACGAATCTGATCCCGATTATCCGGATCAAATCTCGCCTCTCGCCAAGCCGGGCGTGAATCTTAAGGAGGGCGCCATTATTCAGGAGATCAACGGCGTGCCGCTGCTTTCGGTCGAGCATCCGGCGGCCCTGTTGCGCAATCAGGCGGGCCACCAGGTCCTCTTGCGGGTCAAACCCTCTGAATCCGAGGCCGCTCGCGATGTGATCGTAAGGCCGATCAGCCTGCAGCAGGAGGAGAACCTCCAGTATGACGATTGGGAATACTCGCGCCGGCTTGAAGTCGAGAAGTTGGGCAAGGGTGAAATTGGCTATGTCCATCTGCGAGCGATGACTGGCAGCGACATCGCCGCGTGGGCGCGAGAATTCTATCCGGTGTTCAATCGCCAGGGGCTGATCATCGACGTGCGGCACAACCAAGGCGGGAACATCGATAGCTGGATATTGGAGAAGCTCCTGCGCAAGGCCTGGTTCTATTGGCAGCCGCGGGTCGGCTTGCCAACCTGGAACATGCAATATGCCTTCCGGGGCCATATCGTCGTCCTTTGCGACGAACACACCGCCTCTGACGGCGAGGCCTTCACCGAGGGGTTCAAGCGTCTCCATCTCGGCAAAGTCATTGGCACCCGCACTTGGGGCGGCGAGATTTGGCTCTCATTCGACAATTGGTTGGTCGATAAGGGCATTGCCTCCGCCGCCGAATTGGGCGTTTACGGTCCGGAAGGCAAATGGCTCATTGAAGGACATGGGGTTGATCCGGATAGGGTGGTGGACAACCTGCCTCATGCGACCTTCGAAGGCCACGACGCCCAACTCGAGGCCGCCGTCCGGGAGCTGCAGAAAGAGATCCGGCTGCACCCGGTGACCGTGCCCCCGCACCCACCGTACCCGGACAAATCGTTGCACTGAGCATGTGGCATCGCGTCGCCTCGCAAACGGCGCGCCTCGGCCCCAGGGTCAATATACCCCCTCAATACCGCCTTGCCACTCGGCGCCCGAGCCGGTAACTTGCGCGCCCTAATGGAACGAGTAGTCATCATCGGGTCGGGGTGCGCGGGACTAACGGCCGCTCTTTACACCGCCCGAGCCAATCTCAAGCCCCTGGTCCTGACCGGCACGCAGCCGGGTGGGCTGCTGACGACCACGACGATTGTCGAGAATTACCCTGGGTTTCCCGAAGGGATTAACGGTTACGAATTGATGGTGCGCCTTCAGAAACAGGCCGAACGCTTCGGGGCGCGTGTCGAGTTCGGGACGCTCGAAGCCGTGGACTTCTCCAAGCAGCCTTTCGGGCTGACGGTCGATGGCGCGGCCCTTGAGGCCGAGACCCTCATTATTGCCAGCGGGGCCAGCCATCGCCACCTGGGTTTGGAGAGCGAGACGAAGCTCGAAACCCGAGGCGTCACTTACTGCGCCACATGCGATGGAGCTTTGCCTCTCTTTCGCGACAAGCCCTTGGTCGTGGTGGGTGGCGGTGATTCGGCTTGCGAAGAGGCTCTCTATCTGACCCGTTTCGGCTCGACCGTGTACCTGGTGCATCGACGCGACCAGTTGCGCGCCTCGAAGATCATGGCTGAGCGCGCTCTGGGCCATGCAAAGATCAAACCGGTGTGGGATTCCGTGATTACGGAAATCCTGGATGTTTCCCAGGATAAGGTGACTGGCGTTCGGATTAAGAACGTGAAGACTCAGGCCGAGACCCTGCTCGACTGCGCCGGAGTTTTTGTCGCGATTGGGCACATTCCGAACACCCAGGTCTTCAAGGGCCAGATCGACATGGACCCCAACGGCTACATCGTTCCCCGACGTGGTTCTTCGACGAATATCCCCGGCGTGTTTGTCGCCGGGGACTGCGCCGATTCCGTGTATCGCCAAGCCGTCACGGCTGCCGGCATGGGCTGCGCCGCAGCTATAGAGGCCGAGCGATACCTGGCCGCTCGAAACGAGTAGTTGGTCGGCCCGCAACAGTTCGCGGTGACGCCGTCGCAGCCGGCAGATGGCCGATTTGACTGGCCAGACGACTGTGCTGATTCACCGTTGCGGAACCCCCTGCTTGCGCGTAGCTTGCCGCCATGGGTGCATCGATTCTGACATTTCCGGGGGCAGAAGCCGCCCTGGAGGACCTCCTTTGGGCCGAGCCCGACCGCGAAGGGGCCGACGCCGAGCAACGGTTGGTCTTCTGCGGCATTTCCTGGGAACGCTACCTGGCCTTCGACAAGAAGCTGGGCGATGACCGGCCCAGCCCGCGCCTGTATTACTTGGAAGGTGAACTGGAAATCATGACCACCTCAAACCAACACGAACGTCTCAAGGAATGGCTGGGCGATTTCATGGCCGACTACTTTCTTGAAACCGGCATCGAGATCGTGCCTCGAGGCCAGGCCACGATGCGCCGGGCCCTGAAAGAGGCGGGCGCCGAACCGGACGAATCGTGGTGTATTGGCACCGAGAAGAAATTCCCGGACCTGGTGCTGGAGATTGCTCTCACCAGTGGCGGCATTAACAAGCTGAAGATCTATGGCCGTTTCAAGATTCCGGAGGTGTGGTTTTGGCGGCGAAACAAACTCGAGATCTTCGCCCTGGACCGTTCCGGCGGCTACGAGCGGTTACAGAAGAGCCGGCTTCTTCCCAACCTGGACATTCCCCTCCTGGAGCGGTGCGCGGCGATTGAATCCTGGCAGGAGGCCCGCCGAGCGTTTCGCGCGGGTCTGGCAAAACTCCCCCGTTAGGCAACGCATCGGATGTTCGATGTCGTAGAACAGCAAGAACCACTCACCTTCGCCCCCGCCCATAACTGGATGCCGCTTGCGATGTCTGACGGCGGTGATCCGCATGCTCCCGGGCAGGATGCGGAGCAGAAGGTCGAGGGCAGAGCCGGACGGACGGCGGTGCTGATTCACCGTTGCGGAACCCCCTGCTTGCGCGTAGCTTGCCGCCATGGGTGCATCGATTCTGACATTTCCGGGGGCAGAAGCCGCCCTGGAGTACCTCCTTTGGGCTGAGCCTGACCGCGAAGGGGCCGATGCCGAGCAACGGCTGGTCTTCTGCGGCATCTCCTGGGAACGCTACCTGGCCTTTGACAAGAAGCTGGGCGATGACCGACCCAGCCCGCGCCTGTATTACTTGGAAGGTGAATTGGAAATCATGACCACCTCAAACCAACACGAACGTCTCAAGAAATGGCTGGGTGGCTTCATGGACCTGTTTTTCGACCAGGCCGGCATCGAGATCGTGCCTCGAGGCCAGGCCACGATGCGCCGGGCGCTGAAGGAAGCGGGCGCCGAACCGGACGAATCGTGGTGTATTGGCACCGAGAAGGAATTCCCGGATTTGGTGCTGGAGATTGCTCTCACCAGCGGCGGCATTGACAAGCCGAAGATCTATGGCCGTTTCAAAATTCCCGAGGTGTGGCTTTGGCGGCGAAACAAACTCGAGATCTTCGCCCTGGACAGTTCCGGCGGCTACGAACGGTTACAGAGGAGCCGGCTTCTTCCCAACCTGGACATCCCCCTGCTGGAGCGGTGCGCGGCAATCCAATCCTGGCGGGAGGCTCGACGAGCATTCCGCGCGGGTTTGGCGAAACTCCCCGATTAACCATCCCTCGAGGTTCGCTGGATTGACACCTCGCGCCAAACCGCCCCGTTTCAGCTCACCGTATGATAGAGCGTCGCGCGGGTCTCTTCCAGGCGCTGGTCGAGGCGCTTGGGTGAGATGGGGAAGGCCGTACCGAGTTCCTGGGCGAATAGGGAGACTTTAAACTCCTCAACCATGAAACGGAATTCGCGGATGGCTTGTTTCGCGGCCTCGGAGGGAGGCTGAGCGGCTTCTAATGCGTGCAGGGCATGCTGATAGGGGGCAAGCTGCTGGGCACGTTGCTGGTCCTTGGCGGGGTTGAGCCTGGCGCGCTCGGCGCGGGTGAGCAGGGCCTTCAGATAGCGGGGAAGATGACTGAGCCGCCCGAACTCGATTCGCTCCAGGAAGTCTGCGGGCAGAAGGGCGTTCAGCTCAACCTGGACCGGGCCGGGCTGGCGCGTCGGGGGCGCCGGTGAGGAGCCGAGTTGGCTCAGAGCGGTCAGGGTTCGGCGCCGGGATTCGGTAGAAGCTGTTGGAGCGGTTTTTGGTAACGCGGGCACTTCGGCCACCCCCGGGCCGAAGCGACGCACGATCTCCTGACGCACTCGAAGGATGGCTTCAACCCGGTCGATGAGATGAATCGCCAGTCCGGGCAACCTCTGCCGAGCTTGGGCTACCGCCAGGTCGAAGTTCGCCTTGGTCAAATGGTCGAACGGGGTGGCGGGCAGGAGGTAGCGTCTGAGATTCGTGTGGGCGGTGGCTTGAAGAGCATCGCCGGAGCAGAAACCGGCATAGAGAGGCGCAAGGCGAGACAAGCCGCGGAGGTCTTTTTGTAGCCAGGCGAGGTCCTTTTGGAGAGCGAGTTGGACGAGTTGTTGAACACCTCCGAGGCTGGCGTGACGGGCCTCCTGCGGGTTCTTGAAGAGGCGGAGGTTGACCTGGTCGTCCTCGAGTGGGAGGCCGGGCCAGGCACAGAGCGGAGCAACGTCATTCTCCACGAGCACCAGCCGCTCGGGAAGGTCGCCAAAGGTCCAACTGGTGAGGCCGAAGCGCTCCCATTGTGCGGCGGCACGAGTCCAGGCCGGCGGAACAGCCGCCGGCTCGGTCTTGGCGGTCTCTATTTGGCGAATGAGTTGGCTCGGGTCGCGTCCGGCGCCAATGCTTTTTTGGTTATGGTCGAGGACCTCGATGCGTGGGCGGAGATGCTGCGGGATGGCATCGGCGCGCCAGGCGGTAAGTGGGATGTCAATCCCGTAGCGCCGCCGGATGAAATTAGAGAGGTCCTCGCGCAGAGAGTTGGCAGTGGGGCGGAGGTTGCGCGCCACTTCGGCCGCCTTGTCCGGGAGGGGCATCAACTGACGGCGGATGGCTTTGGGCAAAGAGCGAAGCAGTTCGGTGACTTGCGCTTCACGCAATCCGGGCACGGACCATTCCAGGACTGAGGAAGGAATAGTCTGGACGAGATGGCTCGCCAGCTTGAGCGTTACGCCGTCATGCTCCTCGCCCGGACTATAGGAGTAGGAGAGCGTTACGTTGCGGTCTCCCAGGGAGACCGTGTCGGGAAATGCCTCGGCATCGAAGCTGAGGTCCTTGCCGCCGGCCAGATCGGCTTCGGTAACGCAGAGGAAGCCCGGCTCGAGGTGGTCGCGGAGAAGGCGGTTCAGCTCATGGATGGAGGAGACGTTCTCGATGCGCTTGGAGTAGAACTCGACCAGCGCCTGGTCGAGGTCGCCCAGGTCATGACGGCGCATCCGCGTTTGCCAGGTTTCGATCTTGTGACGGACGCGCTGGTTGTGCTCAAGGAAGGGGTAAGGCAGGCGACGTGAGTTGGGCTGAGTGGAGGCGAAGGCCAGGAGCTGGCTGGCGGACATCGAGGCCTCATTTTGTTCGTGTTTGCTGAGTGTCGGTTCCGGCAAAAGTGGTCCTTCCACCAACCCCGCGCGGATGAAGATTTGGGTGGCCTCTTTGGGATTGATGTTTCCGTGGGCGACGTTCCGCTTGCGCACCTCCAGCCCGTAAAGCGTAGTCTTCTCCTGGACAAGGACGCGGCCCGAGTCAACGCTCCAGTGCGGATTGTCGTAGCTGATTCGGCAGAGGTGCGGGGCAAGTTCGATAATCCACAGCGGGTCAATGCCCGCCACAGTACGCGCGAACAGCCGCGACGTCTCCACAATCTCCCCCGCCATGATCCACTCCGGCTGGGAAGTGGAGTCTGAAGCGGCGCGGCCGTGAACTTGCTTTCCATCGCGCTGCTTTGGCTTCTTTTTCTCGACTCGTTCAAACAGGGCCGAGCCGGGGAAGTGGGTCAGTTGGCGGTTGCTGGCGCCCTTGTAGGCGTTGCGTTCTGCGCGGTTGCCAACGTGACCGAGGAGGCCGGCAAGGATGGAACGATGAATCGCTTCGTAGGCGGCGCTGCTCTCGTTGAGGTGGAGTGCGCCGAGGTCTTCGAGCGATTCATGGAGCTGGGCGTAGAGGTCCTGCCACTCGCGCATCCGATTGTAGGAAAGGAAATTGGCCTTGCAGAACTTGCGGCGTTGATTCTGGGTGCGAAGGGTCTCCCATTGATCGTGAACGGCATTCCAGATGTTGAGCAGGGTCAGGAAATCCGAGCGGCGGTCGGCAAACCGTTTGTGGGCTGTGGCCGCCGCCTCTTTTTGGTCCAGAGGCCGCTCGCGCGGGTCCTGAATGCTGAGGCCGGAGGCGATGATGAGCAATTCTCGCACGGCATGCTCCTGCTGGGCCTGAAGCAGCATCCGGCCCAGGGCGGGATCGATCGGCAGGTGAGCCAGGTCGCGCCCCAGCGGGGTCAATTGGCGGGTTTCGTCGAGCGCGCCCAACTCTTGCAAGAGCTTGTAGCCGCCTTCGATGGCGCCGGGAGAGGGCGGGTTGATAAAGGGAAAGGTCTCTATTTGGCCAAGCCGAAACGCGGTCATCCGGAGAATGACCTCGGCCAGGTTCGCCCGCTGGATTTCCGGCTGCGCATAAGGCGGGCGATCGTTGAAATCCTGTTCCGAGTATAAGCGGATGCAGATGCCGTTCTCGACGCGCCCGCTGCGGCCCTTGCGCTGGTTGGCGCTGCTTTGAGAAATCGGTTCGATGGGCAGACGCCTGGTCCGGTTGCGCGCGTTGTAACGGCTGACGCGGGCCAATCCCGAATCAATGACATAACGGATGCCCGGAATGGTGAGTGAGGTTTCGGCAATATTAGTGGCAATGACGATCTTGCGCCGCGGCACCGGCGCGAACGCCCTCTGTTGCTCGCCGGAACTGAGTCGGCCGAAAAGAGGGATAATCTCCGCCTCCTGGGCGAAGCCGCCTTTGAGCAATTCGCTGGTCTCGCGGATGTCCCGCTCGGTCGGCATGAAGACCAGCACGTCACCCCGTCCAGGCTGGGCCAGGACCTGTTCGGCCTGGCGCACGGCGGCATCGATGTAGGTCATATCCCCGCTCTCTTCCGAGGCGGCGTCGAATGGGGCATAGACGACCTCAACCGGATAAACCCGCCCGGAGACCTCGATGATGGGGGCGCGGTTAAAGGCGAGCGAGAAGGCCTCGGTGTCGATCGTTGCCGAAGTAATGATGAGTTTAAGCTCAGGGCGCTTGAGGAGCAGGCCCTTGAGATAGCCCAGGAGGAAGTCAATATTCAGGCTTCGTTCGTGCGCCTCGTCGATGATAAGGGCGTTGTATTCAGAGAGCAACGGGTCACCCTGGGTTTCGGCCAGCAGGACGCCGTCTGTCATCAGCTTGATGTAAGTTTCGGGGCTGGAGCGATCATCGAATCGAATCTTGCACCCGA
>JBJKSV010000857.1:0-10013 GCA_046703605.1 Limisphaerales bacterium | reverse complement strand
ACCAGGGGCCGTGTCTCCCATATTGAAGGTTTGGCGCCATCCAGGAACACATTCCCATCCATAATCATTGGCAGGCGTGCGTGATCATAAACGGCCAGACTCGCCGGCCCAACCAGGATATTGTTGTAGAAGCGGTCGTCGCCCGTGGGATTGCCGTGGAGTGCCGCAACCATGGTGGAGTGCGGCTTGAGATAGGGCGTTTCACGGCGCTCGCCTTGGATTTCGCTGATGGCGCCAAGGAAGAGATTGTGGACATAGGCGCCGCCCTGGGAATTGTCGAGCAGCGCGTGAGGCGACAGGAACAGGTTGTTGTCCACCAGGAAGGGGCCGTGGTCCACTTCGACGAACAGGTCCTCGCTGGTGGTGTTATCGTGGAGCAAATTGCCGGTGACGCGCGTGCCCTGGGCCATCCAGTCCAGCCAGATGCCTCGAATACAGCGATAAATGTGGTTGTGGCGGATGACAACATCCACGGCGCCATGAAACTTTATTCCGGCCATCTCCGCGCCGTTAAGCCGAGTCGGTACGTCAATGTCATGGATAACGTTTCCGGTGATGGTGCTGAAGGCGCAGCCCAGGCTGCCAACAATGCCCGCCTGTCCACAATGGGAGATTATGTTGTCTCGGACGATGTGGTGTCCGATGTCCAACCGGTTCCATCCATGGGCGAGGGCGCGGTGAATGGTGCCAATGTAGCCTTCGGCGGACTCGGCCCGGTTGTCCCAGGCGTCGCCGTACTTGCCCAGAGAGATGCCGGCGCAAGTGGAGTAGCTGACATTGTTGCTCTCAATAATCCATCCCTTGCTCCAATGAGTGCCGATAAGCCCAATTTGCTCGGCGGTCGGCGGCGCCCAGGGCGTTGCCGCCTGGCTCAGCGTGAACCCGCGCACGGTAATGTAGTTGATGCCGGTTTTCTTCGGGTAAAAGACAGTCTGGCGCACATTGATTTCCACAAGCTGTTCGTTGGGGTTGGCGCGTGGGAATTGTGCCCAGATCGTGGTGTTCCTGTCATCAACTCGCCCGAACCAAAGCGGCGAAGCCCTGGGTTTAGACACCCGGCCCGGATTCAGCAGTTCCTCCAGCTTGACCGCCTCGGCGAGCGCCTCGCCATTGAGATACACACACCCTGTGTGGCGCTGCCGGCCCATCGGATTGTACCAGTCCCCGTGAATAAGGTCGCTATAGGGATTGAATTTGCCGAAGAACGAATCGGGCAGCGTGACCTTCCATACAGACCGCTGGACTTTTACCCAGTTCTTGATGATTTCCGAGCCTTTGATCTCCACGTTCTCGCCAGGCGCGGCTTCATAAACAATTCGCCTGGCATCGGAAATGCCGCCGCGCAGCGGGCTGACCCGCTCGCGGTACACACCCCGGTGGACAATGATGATATCGCCTGGCTGGGCAGCCTCCGCAGCGCGCTGAATGGTGCGGAATGGCGCTTGCTGTGTGCCGGGGTTGGTGTCGTTGCCGTTGGTGGCAACCTGGAATTCAGTGGCGTGAGCAGTCAAGCCCAGCACAGCAAGGACAAGCAAACCAACAGTTGTCTTCATGTTTTCGCTCCAGGGGCGGCGGCGGGTCGGCCTGCGTCCGGGCGGATGGCAAGGCCTGCCGCCCACGACGTCGCTTTCGCGGGCAGACACCGTTTCGCCCAGCGGATGGCTTTCCCACCATCAGTCCCCCGAGGATAACGGAGGAGCGGGGCTTGTCAATCCAATGATGAATCCGCGCAGCAATACGTTCTAATGGGCATTCGCCCAAAGCCTGGAATAAGAATCGCTGGAATCTGCGCTTCACAAGCGGGGGCACTTGCCGCATCATCTTGCCTTGCTTATGAACAACCAAACGCAAACCACTTTGAACCGCAGAGCATTCTTCAAGACTTCCGGCATCGCTTTGGGCGCGGCGAGCCTGGCCGCTCTTCCGAATCTTTCCACCTCCGCCAATGCCGCCAGCGCACGAGTGTGGCCCTTCGGATCGAGGTCGCTGGTGCGCAAAGGAGATGTGATTCTTTTCCAAGGCGACTCGATTACAGACATGGGCCGCAGCCGGGAGAAAGAGGCGCTGGCAAACAACCAGGAGGCCCTGGGCAACGGTTACGCCTGGTTTGCGGGGCTTGAACTGCTGGTTCAGAAGCCCAAGGCAGGCTTGACGATCTACAATCGCGGGGTGAGCGGCAACAAGGTCTTCCAGCTTGCCGACCGCTGGCAAAAGGACTGCCTGGACATAAAGCCGACCCTGTTGAGCATTTTGATTGGAGTCAACGACCTGTGGCATACCCTCAACGGGAACTACAACGGCACGGTCGAGATCTATGAACGGGACTATAACGCCTTGCTGGATCGGACCAAGAAGGCCCTGCCCAGAGTCAAACTGGTGATCTGCGAGCCGTTCGTGCTCCGTTGCGGCGTGGTCAATGAGAAATGGTTCCCCGCTTTCGATCATTACCGTGCGGCCGCCAGACGCGTTGCGGAGGCGCACGGCGCCCTGTTTATTCCCTTCCAGGCGATGTTTGACTGCGCCATTCAATATGCGCCTCCCAAACACTTTACCGCTGACGGAGTCCATCCGACCGACTCGGGTGCCTCGCTAATGGCCTACAATTGGCTTCGGGCGGTAACTGGCGGGCGATAAGCAAAAGCGGCGGGGCATCGGCGAGGCGGCGTCTTCTCGCGTATGGCCAGGCGGCAGTTCCAGTCATTGTTCTGCGAGCGGTTTGAGTGCCCGCCTTCCGAGTACGAAGCGCGAGCCTTTGGGAAATGCCTCTATTGGCATGCCAAGCTCGCGGCGCCTTTGCTGAGGCGGCTCGCCCCCAAAATGTTCGAGATCGATTACAAATTCATTCACTACCTGGGAGAGGCAACCGGCCTGCGTGAAATCAGCGCCAACGCCCTCGACTTCCAGGAATGGAACCGGTCCAGCCGCGGTCTTCGCACCAGGCTCAAGCTCCGCGTTTCGGGCCGAAAGGCCGCCAGGCTCGCGCAACGGCTTATGACCCAAGCCCGCCACGCGCGCACGGACTCGAAGGCAGCAAGCTGAGGGCGGGCGTCCGCCCCAGAGGCGCAAGCCGTTTTTAGCATTAGGCGCTGGGCAGGACCCTGAGCTTCTATTTCTGCCAGAGTCCTTGCCTGATGAGAGCGGACCGGAGTTCGACGCGGCGTTCCCCGTTCATTTGGAGCAACCACGCCGTCGCCCGCCCAGTCGGTGATTTGCCCTGAATCCGCGCGCCATCAAGCGCGAAATGCTCATGCCAGAGGTCTTGCCTTGGATTGAACAGCGGCACGACCTGATGGCTGTCAGGATCCACGCCGGAGAGATTAGTTCCTTTGTGCCGGTTGCAGCGGCTGCACGCCCAAGCCAGGTTAACCAAATCACTGGAACCGCGATGCTGCCGGGCAATAATGTGCTCCACGTGAAATGGCCCCGCGAGTTAGACCCATTCGGGGAGTCCGCAGTACCCGCACCGGCCCTTGGCCCTGTGGCGAACCCGCTGGCGCAGCTCGGCCAGCATCAGGCGGAGTTGGCCCTGGCCAGTTGCTCGCGCGCTTTAATCTGAAGCGTGGCAATGAGGTCGCCCACCTCGATCAGTGCGTCGTACTCCCGCGCCTCGTCCGGCGACAGCCCGCCCACGCTGGCTTTGGCGCCCAATTCCTCCATCCTGCGGCGCACCAGTTCATCCTGGCGCAGTTCCGCCACCGCTCGGGCGGTGTCCGGACCGAAGCAGCGGCTCAACGACTCCAGCAGGCGGTCGAGCATTGGTGGCGTTATCTCAGAAGCAGCCATGCTTTAACCCTAGGCCCACACTGTTGGGTTGTCACCAGATATTTGCGTTGAGAACGCACGGGTGCTCTTTGCCTTGGCCGCTGTCCTCGAACCCGAGGGGCCAGCGGGATAGAACCTGTCCCGCGAGAGATTGTCCTCCAGGTCTTCGAGTAGCAATTGGACGGGGACGTCTCACCGGCGAAGACCCCGGCACGCCGCCCAACGACGACTCGCATGTTGCGCTGGCCTGCCTTCCCCGGTATGATACAGCTACGGCTAACCTGTTGGTGGATGAGGCTGGAGTCGATCGCACCGGCTTTTCGGTGACTACGCTTGCGAAGGCGGAGGCGGAGGATCTGGCATATTGGCGATCAAGAACGCCGGAGGAGCGGCTAGCCGCCCTGGAGTTGAGCCGACAAATCGCTTATGGCTACGATCCGTCTGCCCGCGGGCTTTCGCGATTTTTTGAAGTTGTTGAATTCAAACCGCGTTGAGTATCCGCGGCGTGAGGTATCACCCCTTGTTCTGTCTAATCCGGCATGAAGGCGAAATACGATGCTGAAAGAGGATTCACGTTGATAGAATTGCTCGTGGTAGTTGCTATCATCGCCATTCTGGCAAGCCTGTTATTTCCGGCATTATCGCGCGCGAGAGCGATTGCGCGCTCCGCCTCCTGCAAGAACCACCTGCACCAGATGGGAATGGCCCTGCAATCCTACGTAAACGACCACGCCAACAACTACCCGAACTACGTCAATCCGTACGATCCATCGTTGAACAACGAGATCGGGTCGGCGAACACGGGATACTGGTGGGCCAAGCTCATACCGTATTACCCTCTGAAGTGGACAAACTCTGCTTACCACTGGCCCGGTTACAAGGGAGCCATCACCGGAGAAATCGAGTCTGGTCCGCCCTATGGGAGCTACGCATACAATGTCACCGGGGTTTGGCTCCCACGTCGCGGTGAACCTTCTGAGGCGGACCTTGGGCTGGGACCGGCCTTCTACCGCAGCCGGGAGCATTGGGCTTCGGCGGCGCGTGTCAAGGTGCCAAGCCAGATGCTGGCCGTCACCGAGTCCAGATTCCTCAGTCGGGAAGTAAACAGAATCCCCGGTGGCGAAGACCAGTTGGAATGCGGATCTCTGGCCACAAATCCGGCGCCCGTCAGAGAGATTGAGATCGATCCGATCGCCATGGCAAGAATTACAATGTGCTCTTCTGTGATGATCACGTGACAGCCATGAATCCGTGGATTCTCTTCGACCCGGCCGACTCAGCCGCTATCTGGAACGTCGATCACCACCCGCATCCCGAGTTGTGGGTGAGGTGATGCAATCGGGATGCAGCCCGGGCGCGGGGCGAGCTCTGGGCTTGACTGCTTGTAGTTTCTGCGCTACACAGTAGCGGTGATTGTGGTCCCGAGGGAACTACTCGTCTTCCGCAGGGCGGACGGACGGATGCCTTTCGACGAGTGGTTGCGCGACCTCTGTGATAGGACGGCCCGCGCCAGAATCCTCGCACGTCTCGAGCGCGTGCGGCACGGCCTGCTCGGTGACTGTAAACCGGTTGGTAAGGGGGTGTCCGAGTTGAGGGTTCTTGAGGGTTCCTTGGGGGCCGGGTTACCGCGTTTTCTTCGGCCAGCAAGACCAGCGGCTTATCGTGCTGCTCTGCGGCGGCGACAAACGCACACAGGACCGTGACATCCGGTTGGCCAAGCGATACTGGCGCGAATATTTGGAGAGCGAGTCATGAAACGAGCGGTGAGCTATCAAGATGTCCTTATTGAGCATTTGAAAGATCCGGAAGAGGCGGCTGCCTACTTGACGGCGTGTTTCGAGGAGGGGCCAGAGATCTTCCTTCAGGGGTTGGGCCACGTGGTTGAGGCCCAAGGCCGTGTGAGGCGCACGGCAAGACTCAGCCGGGTGAACCGCGAGAGCCTTTACCGCTTGGTGTCCAAGGACGGCAATCTTCGTCTGTCCACCCTGGACGCAGTGCTGAAGACCTTGCGATTCACGGTGCATTTTGCGCCAGCGTGAAGTTCTGTGACTGCTCAGGTCACTCGCCACCTGAGCAGTTACGAAGTTCCGGTTCACAACACATGCAGCAGCCTTTTGATCTCGCGCAGGCGAGCGAGAGGCTCCCGCTTCGCCAGCCTCGGGAACTTGGTTCCCGCCATCACGAGGTCTCCGTTGCGAGTTAGCTTCAATTTGTCCTCTTCCACTTCGATGGCGCTAATCCCGCGTTCCGCAGCCAGGATCTTGAGTTCTGATACTTCGAGGAGCAGCCCGACTGGCGCAGGGGGTGGCCCGAAACGGTCGCGCAGTTCGCGTTGCAGATCTTCAATCGCGGGCTTGTCATTGGCTTGGGCCAGCTTTCGATAGATCTCGATGCGCTGTTTGGTGTCGGCGATATAGCTTAGGGGCAGATAAGCCAAGGCAGGCTCGCCGTTCGAAGCTGCGTTTGAAGCTGGGGCTTGCGGATGGCTGGTGCGTGATTCTGACGGCTGCCTGTCCGGATCGAACGGTTCCTCGTGGTCACGGCTGGCGAAAGGGCCAATCGGGTCCGAGCCTGGCGGAGCGGACGTGAGGAAATCGAGGCGAACGGCGACATCAATTCGCGTTTTAACTTTTTCTCCTTTGAGGGACGCGACACTCTGTTTGAGGAGTTGGCAATAAAGGTCGAAGCCGACGGCAACGATGTAGCCGCTCTGTTCGGCGCCAAGCAGGTTGCCCGCCCCGCGGATTTCGAGGTCGCGCATGGCGATTCTAAAGCCGCTGCCCAGAGTGGAATGCTGTTTAATAGCGCTCATGCGCTTGCGCACGTCGGTGAGGAGGCGCGCGTGGCGGGGCAGGAGCAGGTAAGCATAGGCCTGGTGCTTGTAGCGGCCCACGCGCCCGCGGAGTTGATAGAGGTCGCTCAGGCCGAAGCGGTCCGCGCGGTCGATAATGATGGTGTTGGCGTTTGGAATATCGAGGCCGCTCTCGATGATGGTGGTGGAGAGGAGCACGTCCGCCTCGCCGTTGACGAACTTGGCCATGATCTCCTCCAATTGGTCGCTGTGCATCTGGCCGTGGCCGACCACCACCCGCGCCTGGGGGGCCAGTAGGGCCAGCTTCTGCGCCATCGTTTGAATCGTCATGACGCGGTTATGGAGGAAGAACACTTGGCCGCCGCGGTTCAATTCGCGCTGAATGGCGTCGCGGATCAGCCGCTCGTCATATTCAGTAACGATGGTCTCAACGGGCAGGCGGTCGTGGGGCGGGGTTTGGATGGTGCTCATGTCGCGGGCGCCTGAGAGGGCCAGGTAGAGGGTGCGAGGAATCGGAGTGGCGCTGAGGGTGAGCACATCGACCAGGCGGCGGAGCATCTTGAATTTCTCTTTGTGCAGCACGCCGAACCGCTGTTCCTCGTCAATGACCACCAGGCCCAAGTCCTTGAAGGCAATATCGTCCTGGAGCAGCCGATGCGTCCCGATGACGATATCGACCGAACCGGTGGCCAGGTCTCTGACCACCTGCTGCTGGGCGCCACGGGTGCGGAAACGCGAGAGCAATTCAATGCGGATGGGGTAATCGGCCATCCGTTCGCGGAAGGTATTGAAATGCTGCTGGGCCAGGACCGTCGTTGGAACCAGCACCGCGACCTGTTTGCCGTCCATCACCGCCTTGAAGGCCGCTCGAATCCCCACCTCGGTCTTACCAAAGCCCACGTCGCCGCAGACTAGCCGGTCCATCGGTTTGGGGCGTTCCATATCGGCTTTGGCCTCCAGGATGGCGCGCATTTGGTCCGGGGTCTCCTCGTAGATGAACGCGCCTTCGAACTCTCGCTGCCAGGCCGAATCCGGTGCGAAGGCGTGGCCTTGCTGCGATTCGCGGGCCGCCTGGATGGCCAGGAGTTCGCTAGCGACATCCCGCTCGGCATGTTGCGCCTGGGCTTTGGCCTTGGCCCAGCGAGTCCCGCCCAGGGTGTTGAGAGGCGGCCGGGCCTTGCCGGTGCCGACGTACTTGCTCACCAGGTGGGCCTCAGTAATCGGCACATAGAGTTTAGGCGGTGCCTGAGACGGGTCGGACGGGGCGTATTCAATGACCAGGCATTCCTGGGTGGAGTCCGGCGAGGCGCCGGCGTCTGATTCCGAAAGGGTTTCGGCGCCTTTGCGTCCCGCCCCGAGCGGCAGGAACTGGAGGCCGAGATAGCGCCCGATTCCGTGTTGGAGATGCACGACGTAATCGCCCTCATCGAGTTCCGCAAAGTCGATGTCCAGGGCGGAGCGGGTAGCCTGGGCGTGGGCGGTTTTGAGCCGGCGGGGGCGCTGGACCTTATAGCGTCCGAAGATTTCCGCGTCGGTGATGACCACGCTCTTTGCGCTTTCGCAAAGGAAGCCTCGGGCCAGCGGGCCGATGTACGTCCAGAGGCCCGGTTGCAGTTCCCAGGGAAGCGGCCCCTCCGGGCTTTTGGGAGCCTCGGACCCCGCGCCTGGAGTGTCGCGCAGCAGTCCGTATTCATTCCAGATCTCGGCAAAGCGCTGGCGCTCGCCCTGGTTATTGCAAAAGACGTGAATTTTGTAACCCTGCCGTAACCACCCATGAAGCTGGCCAAAAAACTCCCGCCGCTGCGCCTCGGCTACGTGCGGTTCGACGGGATGCTCCTGCAGGGGGCGATAGACCTCCAGGCTCTGAAAGGGTATGGATGGGGAACTCGCGAGAGGGGCAAGGGCGGGGCCGGCGAGATCTGGCGCGGCCTCTTCCCCCGCGGAATCCTGGTCGCTTAACCTGAGCAGGCTTATTCCTTTGGCAATGGCCGCGTCTTGAAACTGCTCCCAGCCAATAAAGAATGGGTCGCCATGGGGCACCTGGCTCGCGTACTCCTCAGCCTTCTCACCCAACGGCTCCGGCTCACTCAGCAGAAGGATCGAACCGGACGGCAAATAATCCACCAGCGTGCCCAAGGTTCCCTCCCTTGGTGAAGACGAGGAGGAGGCGCCGCGCCGAGGCGCCGCATCGGCCCCACCTGCCGCGCGCGCCTGCTTGAGCAGTCCCAACTCTCCAGCCGGGGGCAGGGTGACTGAAGAAATCTCCTCTTTCGAGATTTGGGTCAATGGGTCGAAATAACGCAGCGACTCGATCTCATCTCCAAAGAACTCCAGCCGTACCGGCCAGGGACTGGTCAGCGGGTAGAGATCGAGGATGCCGCCGCGGAGAGAGATCTCACCCTTCTGGGTCACTTGCGCCTCAGGTTCATACCCGCCCGCCTCCAACCATTCCACAAGGTCCAGCAGGTCGCTGCGGTCGCCGCGCGAAAGCGTCCGTGTCATATTTGAAAGGGCTTGAGGAGCGAACGTGGGCTGGAGCAACGCCGTGAGTTGTGTTACAACCACCGGCGCGCTGTCCGCAGCCGGGCCGTTGAGCGGCGTCAACGCGACAAGGGCCGCCAGACGGTCGCCGAGGAGATCGACGTGCGGCAACCGTTCTTCATGCGGGAGGGTTTCCCAGGCCGGGTAGAAGAGAAGACGGGGAATTATTGCAGCGGCTTGGATGGAATCGGAGACCACGCCGTGTGCCGGAGGCTCGTGCTCTTGTCCTAAACCTAGCCAGGTGCCGAGATCTTGCTCGAAAATCTCCTGCTTTTTGAGGCTCTCGGCCACGAGCACTATCGGACGCCGTGGAAACACCCGTCGCAGTGCTGCAGCCAAGAAAGGATGGGCCGCGACGCATAGCTCCTTTAAAGACAAGACTCCGCCTTTCTCCAACGCCCGCGCCACAGATTGCGCGGCGGGAGCTTCCAATATCGATTTGAATAGTTCACCTGCGGCCATGAATGCGGATGCCGCGGGCCAACTATAGCGGTACGGCAGGGACTGTGGAAGGGCAGTCTTTAGCCCTTTGGGAACCGCCTGGGCTGTACCCATGCCAGTGCGAACTCAGCGGGATTTCTCATAGTGCATTGGGCATTTATCATTAGCCCTTTGCCGCCATTCTGTCCGCGGCCAGAAAGCGCCATCACTGGTCCTCGTGCTCACCCCTGCCCCGCGCGGTGGGACCATGCTGTTGGCCGGACCGCTGATCGGCGAGACATCTACTTGGCGGCTAGCGGCTCCGGCGAAAGCTCGCGTTTGCCGGACGATGCGCGCCCCGCCGCTTTGTCTTCCAGCCAATCGCAGGCGGCGGGAAGAATGCGGCTCCAATGAAAGGCACGGGTGCGCTCGCAAGCTTTAATGCGGAACCGGTCATAGCGTTGCGGCGTCTCGAGGA
>JBJKSV010000856.1:0-8862 GCA_046703605.1 Limisphaerales bacterium | reverse complement strand
TCAGCATTGCTGGACGGCTCCAAGTCGTGCGCTCCGTACTCGGGGACTGGAAACTCGCTGGGGGCATCCTGGCGCAAATGGCGGGGCCGGGTAGCGCCGGTCAGGGCCTGTTCATCAATGCGTCGTTGGAGTGTCATGAAGGCGTGCAGCAGCGCCTCGGGCCGAGGCGGGCAGCCGGGGATATGCACATCGACGGGGATGTAGCGGTCGATGCCCTTGAGCACGTTATAGCCCTGCTTGAAGGGGCCGCCCGAAATAGCGCACGCCCCCATCGCAATGACGTATTTTGGCTCCGGCATCTGGTTGTATAGCCGCACTACCTGGGGCGCCATCTTCTTGGTTACCGTTCCGGCAACAATCATCAGGTCCGCCTGGCGGGGCGAGGGCCGGAACACCTCGGCGCCAAACCGGGCCAGGTCCCATCGAGCCATCGAAGTGGCTATCATTTCGATGGCGCAACAGGCCAGGCCAAAGCCTAGCGGCCACACCGAATTCTTCCGCCCCCAATTGTAGAGCTCCTCCAGGGTCGTCGTCAGAATCCCTTGCTTGCGCAACTCACTTTTTAATCCTTCATCCATTGTCAATATCGCGCGATCCAGCGCCTTCTTCACTCACTCCCACTTAAGCACCCCCTTCTGCCAGGCCCAAACCAACCCCTCTACAAGCAACAAGACAAAGACCATCATTGCTATGGCCCCGCCGGCCGACAGCCCCCCAAAGGCAACCGCAAATGGCAGCAAAAACACCGCTTCCACGTCGAAGATGAGGAACATGATCGCATACAAGTAATACTCGGACTTGAATTGAATCCAGGCGTCGCCCTTGGACTCCAAGCCGCACTCGTATATGGCGTTCTTGGTGACGCCGGGCTTGGGCGGGGAGAATTTCCTGGACCAAATCCAGGCAATCGCAAGGGGGGTTAACGCAAACACGAGCGCCCCTGCGATCAAAAGCAATATGAATAAATATGAATTTGATCCTGTCATAAGCTGATAATCCTTAGCCGCTTCGACAGTAAATACCGTATCAGCCGATGCTTGGCTCGTCAAGGAAGTGCCAGGATCGAGCGCATCCCGCCAGCCGCCCACTTTCGGCTGGAACGGGTCCGTACTCTTAGTCATCTCCGCGCGATACTAAAAGTTGAAATGGACTTTTGCGGGGTTCGCGGGTGTGCTAGAGTAAGTCAGGTCAGGCGGGAAATGCCCAGGCATTTGCCTGCCGGATTGAACCTCAAAACGAGCCTATGAAAAGCACGCTGATTGTGGTCGCGGACCTTGCCTGTCTGAAAGCCTACACGTTGGAAAATAACCACTTCAATAAAACGCCTCGCCTGGAGTTGCTTGAGCATTTTACCAGCGCGGACGCCCACGGCAAGTTGGTCGAAAAAGTTTCGGATTCCGCGGGGCGATTCCCTCGCGCCACAGGCGCGTCGAGCAACCCCGGCGCGATGTCCGACGGGGAACGCCACAACATCCAGCTCGAGCAACGCCGACGGCTCATTCGGCAGCTTGCGCATCGGCTGAATACGCTGGGGCGCGACCAGGCGGTCGAGCGGGTGTTGCTGGCGGCCAGCAAGGAAATCAACCGTCAGTTGCTCGATGAACTGGACGCCCAGGTTCGAGGCAAGGTTCACAAGAATCTCCCGCTGGACCTGACCAAGCTGGAACGTGAGGAGATCCTGGGCCACTTTTCTGCTGCATGATAAAGACCGAACGCACCGCGGCAGACCTTGAACTGAAGCGCCGCATTGAGGAGCTCATTAAATATAAGGGCGGGGGATTCAACCAGGAGAATGTAGCGGATATTATCGAGAACGCGCTTAAGCTGCTCACCGACGTCGAGCACCGGGGCGACGTGCGCGTCATCCAGACCGCCTTGCGCGAATTGCGATATGCTTTCCGGCTTTTTGCCCCTTACGCCCATATCCGCAAGGTAACCATGTTCGGCTCGGCGCGGACTCAACCGGAGCGCCCGGAGTACCAGCAGGCGATGGAGTTTGGGCGGAAGATCGCCCAGGCGGGATTCATGGTGATTACGGGGGCCGGCGAAGGCATCATGCGCGCCGGCCACGAAGGGGCCGGGCAGGAGAAGAGCTTCGGCGTGAGCATTCGCCTGCCATGGGAGCAGGCCGCCAACCCTGTTATCCGGGAGGACAAAAAGCTTGTCACGTTCAAGTACTTCTTTACGCGGAAGCTGATCTTCATCCGCCATTCCGATGCCATCGCCCTGTTCCCGGGCGGTTTCGGCACCATGGACGAAGGGTATGAGGCGCTGACCTTGATGCAGACCGGCAAAAGCCAGTTAATGCCCCTGCTGCTCATTGATCGGCCCGGAGGCACTTACTGGAAAACGTGGGATCGGCATGTCCGCGAACACCTCCTGCGCAACGAACTGATCTCCCGCGACGACCTCTTCCTCTATCAGATCACCGACGACGCAGATGAGGCCGTCAAGGTCATCACCCGGTTCTACCGCAACTTCCAGTCCAGCCGGTTTGTGAAGGACCTCCTGGTCATCCGCCTGAAGAATGCGCCTAGCGATTCGGCCCTGGCCGCTCTAAACGAGGATTTCGCGGACATTGTGACTGACCCGCGTATCGGCCGCATTGATCCCACGCCGGAGGAGGTCGCCGACGCCGACAACGTGCATCTGGCTCGAATCGCGTTTGGCTTCAACCGGCGAGACTACGGCCGACTCCGCCAATTCATTGACGTGTTGAATCGCCTCTGACGCCTCCGAGGACCGCCGCCCGAATATACCCCAGGGCCCCCGGGGCGAAGCTTTGGGGAGTGCTGCCAAACACCTTTTTGAACTCGCGGCAGAAGTGCGATTCGCTGGCGAATTTTACCTCCGCCGCCGCCGCTTTGCTCGAATACCCCTGAGCCACCAGTTGCTTGGCCAACCGGCATTGCAATTCCCGCAGCCAGCGCCGCGGCGTGCTGTTAAAATGCTTCCTGAACAACCGCTGCAACTGCCGCTCCGAGATGGAGCAGAGGGAGGCCATTTTCGGCGCGCTGAATTCCGCCTCTCTGGCCACTTGCTCCCATTCTTGCATTGTCAGAAGACTCATTGTTCTTTTAGGTGCTCCATCGTTCAACTCGCCTGAATTCGAACTCCCTCCGGGAGAGATTGGGCGCCTGCAATGCTCCGCCTCTCGCCGCGTCGGCGGCGGTTGTCTAAAACCGTCACATTGTCTAAAACCGACGCTCTGCCCCAAACTGATTCCGGCCTTGCAGCCCGAAAGCATTTCGAGAATGCTTGCTTTAGTGAATTTGCTTCGATGCAAGCAAACCAAACGCTCGCTTTCCTGTCGAGACATTTTTATAGAAAAACATCCTAACCCAAATCCGCTACCCGCAGACTGTCGCTGTTTTAGTTGCCGTAAGAAGTACTCGGGCTAAAACCGGTAGCGCAAATCCAATGTCACGATATTGGCCGCATACCTCCCGCTCGGCCCAAGGTCTGAATCGCGAAGAAAATAGCGATATTGAAGCGCGGCGGAGAGCTTTTGAGTAAGATTCCGCCCCAGGCTAACCCCCGGCGCGTAGCGGTCGAAATTCTCGGTTCTCACGCCGAGGCGGCCACCCGACACGTAAGAGAATTTCTGCGTCCCGTGGTCGAAACCCAGACTCGTGCTCAAAGTCATCTTGTAGATCAAGTTCCAATTGGCGGAAAAATTCAGGTAATAGTCCTCGACCGTCCCCCCATAATAAGAAAAGGTCAGGTTTCTTCCGCCCGTAAGCGAGTAGCTGACATATTGGTTGAGCCGGTGTGTCAGGGCGACCTGGGCGTAGAGACCGGTGAGATCGCTGGGCGTGGGCAGATTCCCGACGGTCTCCGGCGAGAAGATCGTGTACCCGACACTGCCCCTGGCCCGGATGTATTGGGTCAACTGGCCGTCATAGTAGGCGCCCATGTTCCATTGCACGCCGCTCTTGATGTAATTGGCGGGCGAATAATTCAGGAGTTCGCTCCCGAACTCGACGCCCGCGTAATTGTTCTGTCTCAACACGTAGCCCGCTGACCCGGAAAAAACTTCGGATTCAACGTCCGGACTTCCGAAACTGCTGGTCAGGTCCGCGTAGTTCACGTGGTCATAGCCAAGCTTAACGAGCGCCTTGTTCAAGTCCCAGACTCCCGACACGCCCGCGTCATTCTCCAGTCTCTGGTAATCCGCGATACCGGTGACCGTCGGGTCCGAGTAGGCATTTTCGTAAATGGAAAACTGGTCATGGAGGTTGAACCACCAGTTCCCCACGTAAAGGTCGAACGACACTTGCGAATCCGGCGAGATGTAGGGACGGTCAAACTCTGAGTGTTGCAGATAGGCCAGGTAGCCGCCCCCAAAAGCAAGATTGATGCTGTTCTTGTCCGACATCCTCCAGACCATGTGCGTATCGAGGTGGGGGCCGAAGGTCAGGTCGCTCTCCGTATGTGCGTCCGTGAGCCGGATATTGTCATCGGCGGAGAGGGACAGCCCAGCGGCAAAGTTCCAGGCGGTTGGGCCTAATTGCAGATTATAGTAGTTTAGCGTTGATGCGGCCGCCTGCCGCTGCTCGGCCGCCTGTTCACTGGCCAGTGACATCCGAACCGCTTCCTGGCCCCAGGCGCCGCTGACGCCAAGCAGAAGCACAGATGCCGCGCCGGCTCCAAGCCCCAATATTTCGCGGCACGCCCAAGCCGGCAAAAGTCTGTAGGCAGGGCGTGCGGTCCTCTGGGCGCCCCAGTACCGCAGAATGCTGTCGATTATGCCAATGGCGGCGCCCAGAGGACGGCGCGCCCTGCCCGTGTGTGAAATATTCGGGCCGGGGGCAAGCCACTGTTTGCGGGAGAATTCGCGCGTGCGTCCAAGCGTTGCGGGTGGTTCAGCCGGCTCTGCGCCTCTTGGCCTTCGTCTCATAGAATTGGTCGGTTTGAGGTCTGAATGTCAATCAAGCCAGACTCTGACCAAAACCGCTCCGGTTGTGAAGCCAAATCGTTTGCCCAAATAAAGCTGTGTTGTACCCCAGGCAAACAAAGCATTGTGCCGTTGGCCGCGCCATCCGATCTAACTGGACGCCGAAGCCGGATCGGCTGTCCTGAGAGATTCCTGATAGAACATGCGAGCGGGGGCGCCAGCCATGGCAATCGCGCACCAGGCCGCTTCGTCCAGTTCCGCCTGAGTGATGCCCATCTCGCGGGCCTTCTGATAGTGGGCCTGGAAGCAGGGACCGCATCGGCTCTGCACGACAAGGCTGAAGAGAATAAGTTCCTTTGTGCGCGCGTCGAGGGCGCCAGAGGCCTGGACCGCGCGCATCATGGCGCCAAATCCGTTTTGCGCCTCCGCGGCCGAGGTCTGGGCGGGTTTGCTCTCGAAGAATTCCGAGCAGCAGCCGGGTGGGTGGATATCTGAATCCGGAGGAGTGGCGTTCATGTTTGTTGGTGTGGAAATCCGCGGCTCCTTCTGAGGTGGTCCGGCGCAGCAGGAAGGGGCTTCCAGAGCACTGCCGGCCTGCGCGTTAGGGCGCGTCACTCCATGCACGCCGTCTGGAAGGTTTGCGGCCAGTTGCGGCGTGCATGGAATGGCGCGCCCCGCCAGGCGTGGATTTTGGCTGGCCGCAGTGAGAGAATGCGAGGCCGCAAGCAGGATCCGGCCTTGGCCTGGTTCCAAAAACTCTCCAATCACGTATCCGCGGGCGCCGCGTGCGGCCAAGGCATTCCGCAAGATATCCAGACGTTCGCGTGCAATGGCGATGAGAAGGCCGCCGGAGGTCTGAGCATCGCACCCCAGATTTACCAGGGCCTCATCCACCGAAACGTCCACTTCAAGATCTTCGGCCAAATATTCGCGATTCCGCTCCACCGCGCCGGGAACAACGCCGTCGCGGAGGGCGTCCACGACGCCCTCGAACGCGGGCAACGAGTCCGCATACACCCGCGCAACCAGGTTGCTTTGCCGGGCCATCCGAATGAGATGGCCGAACAGGCCGAAGCCGGTTACATCGGTGCAAGCTGAGGCTCTGGCTTCCACCATCGCCTCCGCCGCCGCGCGGTTGAGCGTGGCCATGGAGGCCTCCGCGGCGGCCATTCCTGGGCCAGGCTCACGGCCCACCTGCCGCAGGAACGACAGGACACCCGTGCCCAGCGGCTTGGTCAGCACCAGCAGGTCGCCGGCGCAGGGCGAGTCCAGCGCCTTGGCCAGGCTTGGGTCAATCAGACCGGTCACCGCGAAGCCGAGCTTGATCTCTTCATCCTTGAGGCTGTGACCGCCGACCAGGGCGACGCGCGCCTCTGCCAGAGTCTCCATCGCGCCTGCCAGCATGCGGTACATGATCTCGCCGTCCAGGGTCTCCGAGGGGAAGGCCAGGATGCTCAAGGCGGTGCGCGGCATTCCGCCCATGGCGTAAATGTCGGACAAGCAGTTGGCGGCACAGATGCGTCCGAACAGGCGAGGATCATCGACACAGGGAGTAAAGACATCCACAGTCTGGAGCAGGCACAGGTCCTGGGCAATCCGGTAAATGGCGGCGTCATCGGCGGCTGCCAGGCCGGAAATCACCGCGGGGTCATCGACTCGCGGCAGGCGAGTGAGCACGGCATCGAGGTCCGCAGGCGCTATCTTGGAGGCGCAACCCGCGTTCCTCACCAGTTCAGTAAGTCTCACGCGACTCAAGTCCATCGCTTCGGGCCGTTCCCCAGCGCAAGGACAGAGACCCTGTTCACGGAACACATCGCAGGGACAGGGCCGGCGCGGGTCGCAGATGCAATGCCCCAGCCGCTGGGACCGCTCCATGACACGACGGCGCTTGGCAAAATCAATCTGTCGTTTCATGGCATGAGTTTTCGTGCCTCGGCTCCCGGCGTGCGTTGATTGGCGCAACGAACCGTGAAGCGGAGAGTGTCCAGGTAATCGAGCAGCGGCACGGCATATTTCCGGCTTACCCCTAAGGCATCCCGGAAATCCATAGTCGAGAAGGATGCCCTCTTTTTGAAGAGTCCAAGGGCGGCCTGTTTTGCGGCCTCGAGCGCCTCGCGGTGAATGAAAGCGCCCTGCGACAACCGAATGAGGACGCCGCGTTCCGCTAACAGGCGCACCATCCGCTCAATCCGTCCGACCGGCGAACCTAGCGCGCCTGACAGTTCTGCCGGAGAGGGGGCCGTCCATTTGGCGTTCTTGAAAGCCGTCTCAACCTGTTCGCAGAATTGCTCATCGGGGTCCGGCAGGCGCACGCTCCAGCCTGCCTGGGCAAGAATGGTTCCTTTCCGGTCAAGGCGTCCGGTCTTGACCATGATCTCCACGGCGGCGGCGCAGACCTCTCGCGCCACGCTCGCGGTCGAGAATAGCTCGTCCTGTTCCATTCCCGCGCGCTGGGGATTGGCCGTATGGAAGGCCCCCAGCGCGCTCATCATTTTGTGGCTTGCCGTTTCGATAAGGCTGGAATGCACCCACGCGCCGCCAGGCAACCGCACCGCCCGGCCTTGACCGTCGAGCCATTCCAGGAGCGCCGCCATCTCGCCGCGGGGCATGAGGCATCTCCTGCGCACTTCCTCCGAAGAGAGGGGGAGGGGACTCTCGCGCAACATCTGCTCGCACCAGGCCGCCGGGTCGTCGAGGGCGTCCCTCCGCGCCGCCAGTGCGCTAAGCGTCCAAGGTCTGTTCCGGCGGAGACGCACGTTCGAGATGCCGAGGATTCGTCCGCCGCCAATTGTGGTCAGGCCGCTTTGACCGTGGGAAGGCAGATTGGCTCTGAGCACAAATCGCTCGCCCGGGGCCAGGGGCAGCGGTTGGGAGAGCCGCAACTGAACCATCTGCCTTTGGCCGGCAGCCAGTTCAGCCGCTTCGAGAAGGGCAACGCGCGTCATCACCGAGGCCGTGCCAACATGGAGATGGGCTTCCAGGAAATCCTCTACCGGGTCCCTGATAGATTCCAGGATGCGCAACTCGGCTTCTACCATGCTCACCGGCGTAATTGTCCCCGGCGCGCAAAGCAAGATGCCGCGTTTCACCGCGAGATGGTCCACCTCCGGGAGGTTCAGGGCGACACATTCGCCCGCGCGTCCTTCGGCGGCGTCCTCGCCATAGACTTGCATCCGGCGCACATGACTCGCCAGGCCGGGCGGCTGCAATTCAAGCCGCTCGCCAATCCGCACCGCGCCACTGCTCGGAATTCCCGTAAGAACGGTGCCCTGCCCGCGAATCGTAAACACATCCTCAACCCAGACCCGGAACAGGCCCGAGCACGGACGCGGCTCACAGGCGCTAACGACTTCATTCAGGGCATCGAAGAAGCCGTCGAATCCTTCACCTGTGATGGTCGAGACCGGGCAGATCGGGGCCTCGGCCAGGAAGGTCCTTGCCAGGAGGCGCCGGACCTCCTCCACTCGCGCGGCGCGGCGCTCCGGCGCGACAAGGTCGATCTTGGTCAGAGCCACCAGCCCATGGCGCAGGCCCATCAACGTTAGGATGGCCAGGTGTTCGTGGGTTTGGGGCATGATGCCGTCGTCCGCGGCAACGACCAGGATGACGACATCGACCCCGTGTGCTCCCGCCACCATGTTACGAATGAAATCAACGTGCCCCGGCACATCGACGACCCCAACCACACGGTTGTCCGACAGGCGGCAGGGGGCAAATCCCAGGTCGATTGTCAGACCGCGCTGCTTCTCCTCCGCCAGTGTATCCGTCTCGCACCCGGTCAACAGTTTGACCAAGGCCGTCTTGCCATGGTCCACATGGCCGGCGGTGCTGCTTAGCGGGGTGGGCCTGCGCGTATCGCATAACGTGATTCACGACCACCCGCACTGCGCGATCCTGTTCAGCGGAAACAACCAAATCATCGAATATAATGAAATCTATCGGGTGGCGCTTGAGACCGGCGATGT
>JBJKSV010000855.1:0-8034 GCA_046703605.1 Limisphaerales bacterium | reverse complement strand
TTGGCGCCCTGCGCAACCCGCGCCACAGGCCCTCCATGCACCACATCCCACACCGCAAGCCGGTCTTTGCCGGGGACTGCCAGCCACCGTCCGCCGGGCGAAAAAGCCCCATGCCTCAGCCCACCTTGGAGGTCTTGCGCGAATTCGAACCGAAAATCGGGTAGTTCCACCTTATAGACCCGCACCCCGCTTTCGGTCATCACCGCGCATTCATGACTGTCGGATCGGAACTGAGCGAAGAAGCTGCCCAGGTCGAGCGTGAGGGCGCGCTCCAGGGTCCGCAAATCCCACCAAATCAGCTCCTGCTCCCACCCTCCGCTCATCAGGTATCTGCCGTCCGGGCTGAACCGGACCAGGACCGCAGCCGCATCGTGCCGTCCCAGGAGGGTGGTCCTGCCAGTTCTTGAATCGATTAGGCGCACTGAGCCGCCGTAATCGGACACAGCGACTCGCTCTCCTCCCGGCTCCCAATCCAGGCAGAACACACGCTCGGCGAATTGGTTGGCGGCGCTGCATTTGCCATCTGATGTGCGGCCAATTGTGACGACCCAAACCCCGTGTTGTTCGTAGGCAGCCGCGAACCGTTCTCCGCCCGGTGAAAACACCAGCGCCGCCGGCGTCCCGGGGAGCTGGAGCGTTGCGGTCGGCGCCTCCGCGCGCAAATCCCAGATTCCGACCTTGCCGCCGCGCAAGCCCACCATGATGCGGGACCGCGCTGGGTCGAAACAGCTTGCTCCATATTCCACGTCCCGCAGGAGCAACACGCGTTGCTGAGTCGTGGCGTCCCAAACTTCGAGATCCGTGCGGTCACCAAACCCGGCCCTGTTGCGCACAACTGCCAGATACCGCCCATCAGAACTCCACTGGCCGCCAAATGCGGGGAAATCACCGCTTGGCGGGAACGTAGCCAGCCTTCGCAGGTCCTTGGTCGAGAGCACCGTGACCGGCCCTCGCCCGTGAAACAAGGCGATACGCTCGAAGGCGGGGTCCAGTTGGGCCGCAGTGACATCCCGACCGGTGGCAATCCGCCGTTCAAAGCGAAGGTCGGGCAGCGCCATAGCGGCAAAAGCAAGACGGCGCGCCTGAGGGGTGTTTGAAATCGCCGCCGCGCGCCGGAGGTTGTCCAGGGCGCGGATGCGCTGGCCCAGTTCATGGCTGCGGACCGCAGTCAGCGCTCCTTCAAGCAAGGCCTTGTGGAGCTGCGCTCGGGCATCCTGCTCAGCGGCTTGAGCGCGGCGGCGCAACTTCGATTCTCGGAGGGCGCGCTCCTGGGCTAGCCGCTCGCGCTGGCGGGCGCGCCGTTGTTCGACTTTCCCCACCCAAAGGGCCACCGCGGCAAAGCCAAGGATGATGCAAGCAATGGCGGCGAGCCGTTTGCGCCAGACCAGGTATTCCTCCATCTGGCGTGTCTGGCGCAGACTCCGTCCCGAAAGGAAGAGGTTCAGGTCGGCCGCCATTTCTGTAGCGCTCTTGTAACGCTCCGCGGGATTGGGCGCGCAGGCGCGGGTGATGACCTCGTTCAATTCCAGGATGGCCTCCCCATCGGGCATGGCTCGCACCTCGGGCGGCAGTTGCGGAAAGTCGAGCCGGTCACGCCCGGTCACCAGTTCATAAAGGAGTTTTCCCAGCCCATAGAGGTCGGCCGGCGGGGTTCCCGGACCTTCCGGCGGAATAAACCCCTCGGTGCCGACGAAGCTGCGGGAGTCTCCGGCGCCCGCGATCAAGCCAATATCCGCCAGCTTGGGCTTGCCCCCCACGAAGATGACGTTGCTGGGTTTCACATCGCGATGAACCAGGCCGTTCTCATGCAGGTGGCCCAGCGCACTCGCCAGCCGCACCGCTATCTGCGCCGCCTGGGCCGGCGCCAATCGCCCGCAGGACCTCAGCTCCGTCCGCACGCTGCGCGGCGTGTAGGAACGCTCGCCTGCCGGGCCTTCCCGGTTGGCCGAGTCTGCCACCTCCATAATGTAATAGAAACAGCCTGCCTGCTCGCTCCGGCCCACGTGCAAAACGGCCATCAAACCTTCGTGCGTTCGGGAAACCGGTTCGTATCTCAGGATGCCTTCGAACTCCCGCTGATAGGGCCGCTCCTCCTCAAACCGGTCGCGGTACACCACTTTGACTGCCCGCAACGTCCCCAGCGCGCTGCGCGCCAGCCACACTTCCCCGTAGGCCCCACGCCCAATGCGCCGCAATAGCGTATGATCCGGGATGCGCGGCGGTTCCATTCTCGCCTCTTCCGCTGGCGACCCCAATTCCCGTTCCAAGGCCGCCCGCATCGCCTCATCGGGCTGCATGGCGGGATCTCCGGCCTTGGGTGAACGCGTATTCATCGGCTCTATGATCACTTCTATGTTCGCCGGCGCCACGCAAACCTTTCAACCGGGGTCAGCCTTTGATTTGGACCGGAGTTCATGGGTAACCAGACGCACGCCCGTGATTTCAGATTTCAGCATTGAGATTCCAAGGCGGCCCAACGTCCATCTGTTTCCGAACCGCGGCCTACCAGTAACAAAATGCCCAATGCGCATTGCTCAATGGACGTCTCGCTACAGAGGGGCCCTTCTCCCGCACACCTCCGTCTCGACCTCCGCCGCCGCGCGCTTGAGCATCAGCCCCACGCGATGTTTGGCCAGATAGACTTGCGCGGCCGTCATCCCCAGCATCCGCCCGACTTCCAGCGCCGGCAGGCCCTGCCGCAAGCAATAATCAAAGGCCTGGTAATGCTTCGGATTTGCCCGGTGGCGCACTCGCTCCAGGGCCCGCTCCAGGAGGTTCTGCCGCCATTCCTCCTCCCACGCCTGCTCGATCTGCGCGTCGGGCGCCAGCCCTGGCGCGGGCATTCGCTCCGCCAGCCCAGCCCACTCGCCGGGGCTTGCCTGGGCCGCAGGCAGGGCGCGATACAAGCGCCGGAAGTGATCCTGGATGCGGCGCCGCGTAATCAGCAGCAGCCAATTCTTGAACGAGCCTTTCCTCGGGTCATAGTGAAAAGCCGGCATCCGCCGCGCCACGGCAATGACGGTCTCTTGCACCACATCCTGCGCCTCGGCTTGCGCTAGTCCGCTCTTGCGAGCCACGTTGTAGAGGAGCCGCCAGTAAGCGTCGAAAAACGTCCGCCAGCTTGCCTCATCATCCAGGTTGCGCAACCGGCTCAGGAGACTGCTTCGCGTCGGAAGGCTTTCCTCCTCGAGCGCGACCGCCCCCAGGCAACACACCACGTTTGCATTCATCTAATGGAAATAATAAGGACATATCGCTCAAATTCACGTTCCCGCAAGGGGCCTCCTCGAAAATCGCCCAGAGAACCCGACGGCAACCCGGAGTGACCTGGCTCCGCGGGCTTGACCCCGCGCCTGCCTGCGCGTATCACGATGGCTCATGAGAACACGAACTGCCGCAATTCTGTGCGGTCTCCTGGCCGCGAGCGCCTTGGCTGCGGAGCCCGCCGCCCCCGCGCCCGTCTCGCACTCAGTGCGCATCACGACGCATTATCTCGATGCGAGTGTCTCGCTGGTTTATCCGGGCTTCGAGGGCCTGTCGGTTGACAGTCTGGGTAAAGAACACCTCCCGCTGGTGACGATGGAGCGATCCACCAACGTCTGCCCGCCAACCGAGGCCGAGGTGCATGGCCGCCGGGTCGAGTATCGGCGCGCCGGGGCGCCAGGCTCAGAACCCCCTCGGTGGTCGATTGACATCAGGCCGAAGGAGATCGTTCTCGAATCGCATTGGTCGGCGGCGGACCCGCCCGAACCGCTGGCGGTCAATGCGGATAACAGCCTGTGCCACGTAACACTCCTCGGACTCATGAATTCGGATGGCTCGGTTCAGCTTCCGGCCATCATGCACTTCCCAGACCGGGGATCATTCCGCATCTCAGCCGAGCCAAGGCCGGCAGGGCCGCTGGGGTTTAAAGCCAGCGCCGACCAGGCCAAAGTAGTTCAAATGAGTTTTCCCGGCGCGACACGCCAGCAACCAGACATAACCTATCGGTGGCGCGTCGTCGCGATTCATCCCAAGCTCGCCAACATTGCCTCCGACCCGAGGTTCGATGCCTTCCGGCGTGATTGGCTCAACATCTTCCAGCTCAGCCCCAGGTGGCTGACCCTGGCAAACCATGTGACCAGCGACACCTGCGCCTTTTGCTATTATGAATACGCGGACATCGCCAGACGCACGCCGCCCCTGGCCAACGGTCTTACCGCGCTGGACATGGTACGCCAGACCTTGAACCGGATTATCGGCGGGGCCAATGCCTACGGCATGCCAGGGCACGGCTCGTTCCCCGAATACTCCGCCGACACGCTGCCCTCTCTCTTGATTGCCGCTGAGGACTACGTCCAAGGGGCCAAAGACTCAGGCTGGCTGGCCGCCAATTACGATCACCTCAAGACTTGGACTGACAAAATGCTTTCAACCGATCACCAAGGCGATGGACTTGTCGAATACACGCTCAGTGGGGACTCCGGTTCCTGGCCCGAAAAAATCAAGTATCGTCCCGCCAACTGGTGGGACACGATTGGCTTCGGCCACGAGGATGCCTACGCCAATGCTTTGGCGTATCGCGCACTACGCGGCATGGCAAGCTTGGCTCGACAATCCAACCATCCCGCCGACCAAGCCCGCTACCGGACGGCCGCACAAAAGCTCAAGGCCGCCTATTTCAAGACTTTCTATGATCCAACCACGGGCGTGCTGGCGGGCTGGCGCAGCGCCGACGGCCAGCTTCACGATTACTACTTTCTCTGGGTCAACGGCATCGCCATTCATTACGGACTGGTGCCCAAGGCCGAGGCCGGGCAAATCATGGACCGTTTGCTGGCCAAAATGAGAGAAGTCGGCTACACCCGATTCGACCTCGGATTGCCGGGCAATCTTGTTCCGGTGGCCAGGAAAGACTACGTGGACCACAACCCGCGCTTCGGGGGCGGAAAAAGAGCCGACAACACTGACGGCTTCCAAAAATACGAGAACGGTGGCGCGACCGCCTGCTATGCTTATTTCACGCTGGCCGCCCTCTATGACCTGGGCCGGATTCAGGAAGCGGACCGAATGCTGTTTCCAATGCTGAAGGGCTTTGCCGAGGGAGGGTTTCAGGGCCGAGGACCAGATGGGATGAGCAAAGATTGGAAAACCTGGGATGGCGCCTGTTACGGCTATGAGGGTTTCCTGGTGGACAACTACTACACGCTGCTGGCAGTGCTCGACAGACAGGCAGCCTTGAAACGCGGCAAGCGGGAGGTCCAAAACTAGCGCAGGCCGCCATCAGAAATCAAAAATCGGAAATCTGTTGCCGCGACTCTTTTGGCTTCATAAGGTGAACCGTGCCAGTTCGTCTGACAATTCTCGGAAGCGGTTCCAGCGGCAATTCCGCCTTTCTGGAGACCGGCAACGCCCGGATTCTTATCGACGCCGGTTTCAGCCTCCGCCGAATCCGGCAGCGGCTGGCTGACATTGGCCAAACGCCGGAAATGCTCACGGGAATCCTCATCACGCACGAGCATTCCGACCACATCCAGGGCCTGCCCGCCTTGAATGGAAAACTGCACGTCCCGGTCTATTGCAACCGGCTTACGCGGGAGGCAATCGAGTTTCAGCTTCGAACCCAGCTCGATTGCCGCGTATTTACCACCGGCGCGCCCTTCGAGATCGGCGATCTCTCCATCGAGAGCTTCAGCATCCCGCATGATGCGCAAGACCCGGTTGGCTTTTTGATTCGCACCTCCTCCGGGAGCGTCGGCTTCTTGACCGACCTTGGCTATGCGACCAAGCTGGCGCTGGAGCGAGTGCGCCAGGCAAACGTCCTGCTCCTGGAGGCAAATCATGATGTCAAAATGCTCCAAGACTGCCCGAACCGCCCTTGGGCCCTCAAGCAGCGCATCCTCGGCCGGCACGGTCATCTCTCGAACGAAGCCGCGGCGGATGCCTTGGAACAGATCATAAGCGCTGGCTTGCGGCATTTGTATTTGGGCCACCTGAGCCGGGAATGCAATCGGCCCGAGTTGGCCCAAGAAGTGGTGCAGGAGCGGCTCAGCCGCATCGGCGCCGGGCATGTTCACCTCGAGCTTACCTGGCAAAACACACCCTCCGCATCATTGGAACTGGCGGATTTCCAATCCTGTGCCCTGCCGGGCAACGGCTCGGGGCCAGGAATTGCGGCGCAAGTTCAATTGCCGCTTGACACCGGGCCGGCGATTCCTCCCGCCGAAGACCCGGGAACGCTTTGAATTGAGCGCTCCATTGCCCCAAGCCCGTTCCGGCGGCTTGCTGCGTGTCCGCAAGATTGAGTCGTTGGACCCGCCGGAGCTGCAGCCCTATCGCACCATGCGCCGGCAACTGGCCCATCGCGAAGCGGGAATTTTTATCGCCGAAGGCGAGAAGGTCGTCCGGCGGCTGCTGCAAAGCCGGTTCAGGGTGGAATCGGTGTTGCTTCCGCCCAAGTGGCTCGAGGATCTAAGGCCCCTGCTCGAGGCGCGGGCGCCGGAATTGACCGCTTACGTGGCGGAAAAGGAGGTGCTGGAGAGGCTCACCGGCTTTTCCATGTACCAGGGACTGCTCGCGCTTGGGAAAGTCCCGCCGGCAGTGTCCCTGCAGGCAATGCTTGCCGGGGGCGAGAAACCGCTCCTGCTGGCGGCTGCCGACGGGTTGTCCAGCGCGGAAAATCTCGGTGTGCTGGTGCGCAATTGCGCGGCTTTCGGCGCAGCGGGCCTCCTGGTAGGCGAAACCTGCGCCAGCCCATACCTAAGGCGCGCGGTGCGAAGCTCCATGGGAGCGGTTTTTGATCTCCCGATTCTTGAAAGCCGGGAGTTGGTTCAATGCCTCGCCGAGTTGAAGGCCAAGGGCATCCGATGCATTGCCGCTCATCCTCACGCGCGCATGAGCACGCTGTCGAGCGGCCAATTTGGCGCCGACTGTTGCATCGTCTTTGGCAGCGAAGGATACGGAATTTCAGCGGCGGTGCTCCAAATGTGTGATGAGGCGGCGGCCATCCCAATGCCACCCAAGGTCGATTCTCTCAACGTAGGCAGCGCCTCGGCAGTCTTTCTCTACGAGGCGAACCGGCAGCGCGGCAAAATGTAGCCTATTCGCCCAGGTTGCGCCGGAGCAAGCCCGCGAGGGCCGCCGGAGAGCTGACGGTCAGTGCCTTGCCTCGGGTGCTCACCAGGCCCTGGTCGCGAAGCTTGGCCAGCGTGCGCGACAGAGTTTCGCTGACTGTGCCCAACTCGGCCGCCAGCACCCGCTTGGTCGTGCTCAGTTGGATAGTGACCGGACGCGTCGAAGTCGTGTCAGGGCAACGCTTGAGGAGCCAGTTGGCCAGGCGAGTTTCCACATCCTTGAGAGTTAAGTCCTCCAGTTGGCCAAGGAGCGTCCGCAGATGTACGCTCATCGAGGCAAGCATGCGCAAAGCCAGGTCCGGTTGGCGCTGGAGCAGGGAAAGGAATCCGGTTTTCTCGACCAGCAGCACCTGGCTCGGCTCGACGGCTCGCGCATCCGCCGGATAGCCTGCCGGGGTCGCCAGGCAGGCCTCGGCAAAAGACTCGCCGGTCCTGAAGATTCGAATGACTTGCTCCTTCCCTGCGGCGTTGACACGGTGTACGTTGACCGCACCCCTCTGGACAATGTAAAAGCCTCGCGCCGGTTCCCCTTCATGGAACAGGTAGTCTCCCTTTTCAAGCGACTTGGCCAAGGTAACTTCCGCAACGGCCTTGAGATCCGGCCCGGCAAGCCCGGCAAAGAGCCGGCAACCCCTCAGCGTGTTTGCCAGGGCCGCCTCTTTATATTCTGCCAGCAGACTGCTCATGGATCCCGCCAAATAACACGCTTGTCAAAAAATGTCCAGTCTTTGACAAGGCCGGTGTAGTGCCCCACCCGCTTCGCATCTAGAGTCAAACGGATATTGTGGAAGAAACGACGACATACAGTCCAGGGCTTTCGGCAACGGGAGATATGAAGGCTTCCAACTCCAGCACTTCTCCCCGCAACGCCCTGGAGACGGCATTTGGTTCACCGCGCGACTACTTGGGCAACCGGTTTGTC
>JBJKSV010000854.1:0-3473 GCA_046703605.1 Limisphaerales bacterium | reverse complement strand
GCTCCCGGCGAATACGACCAAGGAAGTCAAAGTTCGCTCAGTATCAATTGCCAAGATCTCTCGGCCCCGTCTCAACTACGATTCGAGTGTCACCTACTTGAGCGATCTCGACCCTTTCGCCGCCCAGCGTGGCACCGGGTTCCCACGCCCCACCTATCGCAGAGATCTTAGCTTCGATGACCATTCGCTGAGGCTCAAGGGCCGCTCCTTTCAAAAGGGCCTTGGCTGTGCGGCCAATACGGTCCTGGTCTATCGCCTGGATGGCGCTTACCAGCGGTTCAAGGCCACCGTGGGAGTCGATCAGGAAGTCGCCTCCGCCCGCTCCCCGCACGCGTCGGTCTTTTTTACGCTGTTCGTGGATGGTGTGCTGCGCTTTGAGAGCGGCCCGATGTTCGCATCCACGCCTCCGCGCAAAGTGGATGTTGATGTGCGGAATGCCAAAATGCTCATGCTGCGCCTGTCCTGCAACTGGGACGACGACGGCAATAACAAGAACGACCACGGGGATTGGGCCGATGCCTGCCTCAAAGGCAAGGGTGGACTCTGAGCTGCGCTTTAGGGCCGTCGAAGCGGTGTACAGCCTGAAATCGAGTCGGCGATCCCTGGCAAACGGTCCAAGGTTTGGCGCTGGGCGAACTTGACAACCCGCCCAGAGCGGCCTTTCTCTTCTACCATGAGGATTTTGTTCATTGGCGGCACAGGCAATATTTCCGCCGACTGTGCCGCCCTGCTACATGAGCACGGGCACGAGATCGCGATTCTGAGCCGGGGCCACCGGCCCATCCCCGCGGGCTATCATGCGGTGCGTGGTGATCGACACGACCCGGACAGTCTGCGCCAGGCAGCCCACGCGGCGCGTCCGGAAATAGTCGTCAATTTTCTCGGCTACGACTTGGCCGACGTGCAGGCTGATTACCGGGCCTTCAACGGCGCGCTCCGCCAGTATCTCTTCATCAGTTCGGCGAGCGTCTATGCCCGGCCCACACCGCTGCCCATCACCGAGGCTGCTCCGTTAGGCAACCCTTGGTGGGACTACTCGCGCAAAAAGCAGGCTTGCGAAGAATGGCTCACGGCGCGTCGGAATGCTACCGGCTTCCCTATCACTATCGTTCGCCCCTCTCACACCTATTCCAAGGCATGGATTCCCAACCCATTATCCAGCTCCAGTTACACCTTTGCCGCCCGGCTCGAGCGAGGCAAACCGGTGTTTATCCCGGATGATGGAGAAACGCCGTGGACCTTAACCGCCTCAAGCGACTTCGCCGCCGGGCTTGCGGGGCTCGTTGGCAATGACCAGGCCGTAGGCGAGGTTTTTCACATCACCAGCGACGAGGCTCTGACCTGGAACCAAATCTATGCTAAAATCGCCGCGGCATTGGGCGTCGATTCGCCTCAGATCGTCAAGGTGCCGACCGATTTCATCTGCGGGGTTGTCCCGCGTCTGGTCGGCACGCTCAAAGGGGACAAGGCCCACCCAGGCGTCTTTGATAATTCGAAGATTAAACGGTTCGTGCCGGGGTTTGTCTGCCGCAAACCATTCGGCCCCGGAGTGCGAGAGTCGGTAAATTGGCTGCGAGCCCATCCCGAAGAGCAAAACCTCAAACCTGAACTCGACTTCGAAACGGAGGCGATCATCGGAAAATGGAAGGCCACACTGCGGCAGCCTCTGGGCTGAACGCGTTCCGGCGTGAGGGAAGCCGGAATTAATCCAAGCCGGCGCGCACAACGTCGAACATACACTTGGCGGATTCGACCGGAACCGGACGGCTGGCTTTCTGGTCGCCGTGTTCAACTAGCTCGGGGGGCAGGTCTTTAAGGAACGGCGAGGGATGGCAGAGGGCAGCCTTTCCAAATTTCTGCCGTGTGGCGCAGTGGCTGACGGTCAGGCTGCGCATGGCACGGGTAATAGCGACGTAGAACAAGCGTCGTTCTTCATCGAGGGTTCCTTCTTCTTTTGAGCGCGCGTGCGGCAGGAGGCCATCTTCCATGCCAACGACATAAACGTTGGGAAACTCCAGTCCCTTGCAACTGTGCATGGTAATGAGTGTGACAGCATCTCCGTGGGCCTCATCTTTATCCTCGCGGTCGCTATCGAGACTGATTTCTTCCAGGAACTGCTCCAAGCGCTCGGGCGCCGGCAGAGAACCTGGCGCCTCGCCGTCGAGTGTCGCCATCAACTCCTTGAGATTGCGAATTCTGGCTTCGGCCGCCTCGGCGGTCTTTTCAATGCGCCGCAGATCATTGAAATAGCCGACGCGGTCGAGGAATTCGTCCGCCCAGGTCTGAAGGGGGCGAGGCAGGCCGGCCAGGGCGCCATGCATGAGCCGTCCTCGCGTCTGCTCGATGAGATCGACGAATGCCTCAATGGACTGGCCGGTCCTGGCCTGAAAAGTGGCGACAACCGCCGGGTTTTTCATGACGTCAAAGACGGAGGTTTTGCGCTCGTGGCTGGCGGCCAAAAGCCGTTCCATCGTCACGTCGGTCAAGCCGCGCGCGGGGACGGTGGCGATGCGCAGCAAGCTGACGTCATCGCGCGGGTTAATAAACGCCTTGAGGTAAGCCAGAAAATCGCGAACTTCGCGCCGGTCGAAGAAGCTTTGGCCCCCGACCAGGTGGTAGGCGACGCCAGCCTGGCGCAGGGCGGTTTCCAGGGGGCGAGACTGGGCGTTGGTGCGAAACAGAATGGCGTGCTCGCCCAGAGGCGTCCGCCGGCTCAGCCGGGCGAAGTTAATCTGCTCGACAATGGTTCGCGCCTCCTCGTCCTCGTTCTTGAGGGTATAGAGGCTCACCTTGGGGCCGTCTCCTCTTTGGGACCAGAGCTGTTTGCCGCGCCGCCGGAGGTTATGTTTGATCACGGCGTTGGCGGCATTGAGGATGGTGTTGGTCGAGCGGTAGTTCTGCTCCAGTTTGATGACTTTGACCTCCGGGAAGTGCTTCTCCATGTCGAGCAGGTTCGAGATCTGGGCGCCGCGCCAGCCGTAGATGCTCTGGTCGTCATCCCCCACGACGCAGAGGTTGCGATGCGCCGAGGTGAGGGCGTGAACGAGCTTGAACTGAGCGGCGTTGGTGTCCTGGTATTCATCGACCATTACATAGCGGTATTTGGCCCGACAGGCCTCGAGGGCCTCCGGTTGTTCGTCGAAGAGCCGCAATGTGAGCAGGATTAGATCGTCAAAATCGACCGCATTGCAGGCGCGCAAGGCCGACTCGTAACGTGGCCGGACCTGCTGGGCGATTTCGCATTCAATCGGGCCGGCGACAAAGGCGCCCTCATCGCCCGCGTTCTTCAGGCGGCTGAGCCAATGGAGGACGGCCGGGGCATCGACCTTCTCGCCCTTGACGGAGAGACGCGCCAAGGCTTTCCTGAGCGCGCCGAGTTGCTCGGATTCGCTGTAAATGACGAAGTTGCGCTTATAGCCGAGTTTCTCGATGTGCTGGCGCAGGATGCGGACGCACAGGGAGTGGAAGGTACA
>JBJKSV010000853.1:0-8051 GCA_046703605.1 Limisphaerales bacterium | reverse complement strand
GGTTAAACAATGAGCAAAATCGTCGGTATTGATTTAGGCACGACAAATTCGCTGGTGGCGACGCTCGATTCCGGCATCCCGCTGGTCATCGCCGATGCCGAAGGCCAGCGTCTGACCCCGTCCGTGGTGCATTTCGCGGGTGGAACGGCGCGCCCCGTTGTGGGGCATCCCGCAAGCCGGCTGAGAGTGATCAAGCCCGCTGAGACCGTCTATTCCATCAAGAGATTCATGGGCCGGCGCGGCGAAGACCTTTCGTCGGACGACCTTGGGGTTGCCTATCCGCTCAAGGGCGGTGCGAGCGCTCCGGTCAGAGCGGTCATCCATGGGCGCGAGTATAGCCCAGAGGAAATCTCGTCCGAAATCCTCAAAAAACTCCGAGCCGATGCGGAGGCCTATTTTGGCCGGGCGGTTTCGCGTGCGGTCATCACCGTTCCGGCCTATTTCAACGATGCACAGCGCAACGCGACCAAGAAGGCGGGGGAATTGGCCGGGTTTACGGTTGAGCGGATCCTCAATGAACCGACCGCGGCGGCGCTGGCCTACGGCCTGGACAAGCTCAAGGAGCACGCCAAGATAGCGGTGTATGACCTGGGTGGAGGCACGTTCGACCTCTCCATCCTCGAGCTGACCGAAGGTGTGTTCCAGGTGCTCGCCACGAATGGAAACACTCGCCTGGGCGGCGACGATATCGACGCGCGACTGACGCAGTTTCTTCTGCTGAAGATCCAGCAGGCGGGAGGACCGGACCTGGTGTCTGCCGCAGCCCGGGACGCCACGCCGCCCTCGGTGGAACGGCCTGGAAGTCCCGGCTTGGATGAGAGCGGCGGGCGCAGTCCCGAAGTGCTGGCGATGTTGTCCAGGGTTCGGGAGGCGGCGGAGCAGGCAAAGATCCGGCTCTCGACGGACTTGGAAACGCGAATTTCTCTTCCGTTCCTTACGCCGCAGTTCAGCTTCAAGTATTGCCTAAGCCGCGAGGAGTTGGAAAACATGGCCCGGGAGATCATTGCGCGGACGCGGGCGCATTGCCTGCGGTCACTGGCCGACGCGAAGCTCGAAGCCAAGGACCTGGACGAGGTTATCCTCGTGGGCGGGCAAACCCGGATGCCGCTGGTGCGCCGGTTTGTGAGCGAGTTGTTCGGGTGCGCGGAATTCGAGGAAACGCGCGGCGGCGTTCGTTTGGGAAGCGAATATCATCGTCCGGCGGGGCCGCGGCTCAACACGTCAGTCAACCCGGATGAAGCCGTGGCGCTGGGGGCGGCGATTCAGGCGGAGATTTTGAGTGGTGGGTTGCGTTCGGTGCTGCTGCTCGATGTGACACCGTTGTCGCTGGGCATTGAGACATTTGGCGGCTTGATGAACGTGATTATACCGCGGAATTCGACCATTCCGGTCAAGGCCGGGGAGATGTTCACGACCGCGGCCGACAACCAGCGCAGCATGCTCATTCATGTCCTCCAGGGTGAACGCGAACGCGCGCGGGACAACTGGAGCCTGGGGCGGTTCACGCTGGACTTCGAACCGGCCCCTCGCGGTGTGGCCCGCGTCGGCGTGCAATTCGAGATTGACGCCAATGGAATCCTGCACGTGCTGGCGCGCGATATCGCCACCGGCAGGCAAACGGTGGTTGAGATGAAGTCCGCAGTCGATGTCGAGGACTCGGCGGTGCAGAAGATGGTGGAGGAGTCGGTCGAGCATGCGTTCAGCGACCTGGCAGCTCGGCGCTGGGTCGAGACCAAGCTCAAGGCCAGGCAACTCGTGGGCGCTGCACAGAATGGACTGCGAGATTGCGGAGGAGAGTTTCCGACGGATTACCAGGCGGAGGTTCAAAGGGCAATTGGCGAGACCGAAGCGGCGCTTGCCACGGAAAAACCGGGAACGGAAACCGGCGACCTGCCTCGGCTCCAGGCGGCCTGCGCGGCGCTGGACGAATCCACGAAACCGCTAGCCGAGGTGCTCATGGATAGGGCCATGGAAGCCGTTCTGCGGAAACAGGGCGTGCTCCGATAAAGGGCCGTAAAGGGGCGTTTTGTTCATTGCGAGGTCTGCTGTCGGTTTGCATCCTGCGCGGATGCATTTACTGATTTGGCAATGGACGATTTTGGCACTGGCAGCGTTCTTGACGGGTCTGTCCAAGACGGGGATAGCCGGACTGGGCGTGTTGCCGGCAGCCCTGTTCGCCAACGCCCTGCCGGCGCGGGCGTCCACGGGCGCGCTGCTGCCGTTGCTGGTGTGCGGCGATGTGTTCGGGGTTTCGTTCTACCGCAAGCACGCCGAGTGGCGGCATTTGTGGAAGCTGTTTCCCTGGGTGGTGGTGGGCGTCATAGGCGGCTACTTTGCTCTGGGCCGGATTGGTGATGCGCAGATCCGGCGGTTGATTGGCGGCATCATTGTTGTGATGATAGGTCTGCACCTCTGGCGGCAAAGCCAGGCCGAGAAACTGGCCGAGTTGGTCCCGCACACCTGGTGGTTTGCGGCCATTGCTGGAGTGCTGGCTGGGTTCACGACGATGGCGGCCAACGCGGCCGGTCCGGTGATGGTGCTCTACTTTCTGGCGGTGGGTTTGCCGAAGCTGGCATTCGTCGGGACAGGGGCGTGGTTCTTCATGTTGGTGAACATCTTCAAGCTGCCGTTCAGCGCGCACCTGGGCTTGATTAACGGCCATTCGCTGTTGCTGGATGCGGCGCTGCTCGTGCCGATGGTGCCAGGCGCGTTGCTCGGCCCGGTGATTCTCCGGCGGATCAACCAGAAGACCTTCGAGGTGCTGATGTTGGTGCTGACCGGTGCGGCGGCGTTGCGGTTGCTGTTCTAAACGGCCGCGCCGAGCGGTTTAAGGAGGGCTGATAGCACGAACCTGAAAGAACTGGCGGGAGGATTGGCGGGGTGTGAACCACTCCAATTCGGGAAAGCGCCCCGGCAGGTTTGTTGTAAGGTTGAGAGAAGCCGGGTCTGCGCCGCTCCAGATCTCATAGTCCCAGGCCGGGCTGGCGGGCCAACTCAAACGATTAATGGTGTTATTCCACCTCGAGAGATCGATTGAAAACGGAAAATTGTTAGCCACGGTGGGATCGGTGCCCATGAGCTGTTCGCGGGCATTGGAGTAGCCATCGTGGTCGGGGTCGTCCATGGGCCCTTGGCGGAGATTGCCGAAATGGGCCAGTTCCCAATTGTCGTCGAGGCCATCTCTGTCGGTGTCGAGGATGGGAACGCCATAGATGGTGAGACTCACGAAATGGACGGAACCGGTGGCGCCGGCGTATTCATCGCTGAAATAAACCGTCCAGTCGCCCGCGCTGCTCTCGAAAAAGTCGTGCGTGGTGTAGTACGTCCAATCGATCGGGCCGGGGGTTTCATCGCCGTTATAGCGCTGGAGGACGCTGCGGGTGCCGGACGGAGAGACCAAGGTGATGCGAATATCGCCGCGCAAGGGGTGATCGGTCATCACCCGGAGGCCGACATGTTCGCACAGGAGAGTGTTGGTGACGGTGAGGACGTAATGGGTGGTGGTCAGGTGGATTTGGGCCAAAGCGGTGCGATTTGTCGCGAACAGTTGTTTCAAGGCCTCTCCGTCCTGGTGGGCGATGAAAACTGCCGGAATGGGGACGAAATCGGTTCCGCCCATGGGCATAAGCTGGCTGCCGCCCGGCGCGCCGACGCCGCTGGAGTTTGTGGCGTAGTTATAGACCACGGCAAAGGCCGCACCGGCCCGTGCCGCCAGATCGATGGCGGAGGCGAAATCGGTGCCGCCGCGCTGGATGAGAGCGCCGCGGTTGGCAAGGTCAAATCCGGCCAGATTGGTGCCAAAGCCAAAATCGGCAAGCGAGAGCCACGGTGTAGGCGTGTCGGCGTGGGGGCCGACGCTGGGCAGGGTATGAATGGAGGTGATGCTGGCCGGGACGCCACTGCCTGTTATAAGCAGGCGAAGACCGTCATCAGGGATTGCAGCCACGTTCGTGGCGACAACGGTCACGTTTGTAAGGGCGGGCCGATTCTTCCAGGTTCGCGCCAGGTTCACTGCCACCCCGGCATCGGGCACGCCGAAACCGACGTTGTGACTGACCAGAAAGCCCGCGCCATTGGTTACCAAATCGGGGTCGCCCAGATCGAACTGGCGCGAAGAGAGAATGAGGATCTGTTGTACATCCCGGTAACTGAGATTGGGATTTGCGGAGAGGATGAGGGCCGCGACGCCCGAGATTTCCGCCGCCGCAGCCGAGGTGCCGCTGAATCCGGTGCTGCCGAAGACATAACCGGAGAGGTCCTCGTCCGGCGGGTAAAAGCTGAGTTGATTCACTCCGTTGGAGCCGAGGAGGTCGGTCGTGATAAGGCCATCGAAGCCGGAAGAGGAATCGCCGCTGGGCGCTCCAACGAGGATGCAGGCCCCTGGCTCGCTCGAACTGGCCACCCGTCCGTCCTTGCGCACGGCCGCCACGGCAATCACCTGCGGGTCCGATGGGTAATGGTCATCGTCGGCATTGGCGCCCAGGGCCCGTTCATTGCCGGCGGAACGGACCATGACGATGCCGCGTCCGCCTCGGCCGAGGTGAACGGCGTTGGAGATCCCGACCTGTTCGAGCAGGCTCGGGCCTTCTTGGCCATAGCCGTTGTTGCCCCAACTGAGGTTTTCCACATCTACCACGTTCGATTGGTATTGGTAGGCGTCCATCAACTCTTCGTCGGTGGCCAAGTGGAAGTTCGTATCGAACACGACAAAGCTGGAGAGGCTGGCTTCCGGCGCCACGCCCACCATCCGGGCATTGTTAATCGAGGCGGCAGCCAGTCCGGCCACTTCGGTGCCGTGGGCCGCGGTGGCCGTCCCTGCAAATGGCCCGGCATTGGTGTTGTTCTGTGTAAAGTTGAACTGGGGCGCCCCGGCAACGCGCGCGCTCAGTTCAGGATGAGTCAACTCCACCCCGGTATCCACTACAGCGATGGTCACCCCTTTTCCCTTGGCATACGGCCACGCCGCCCGGACATCCAGGTCCACGCCGGCCGGGGAACCGTCGGAACTCCGGTGTTCAAGTTCCCATTGGTTTGGGAAAAGGTTGTCGGTTGGGCCAGGCGCATAAGACCCGTCGAGGCTTGCCTGCCTGCGGAATACTGGATAGGCGGCCAACACGTTGGGCAATCCGGCCAATCGCTGGGCTTGGTCCGCGGCGCTGAGCGCGTCGGGCGCCTGGAGGATGAAGATGCTCCGGCCCACGGCGCGGGAGAGTCTGAGAGAGGCGCCGGAAATGACTTCCCCAACGTCGGCGGCGGACCCCAACTGGACAACGACACGGCTGCTCAACTCGATGGAGTTGGTGGCCCCATTGCCAGGCCAAGCCTTGAGCCATTGGCTTGGGGCGGAGGCCGAACGGAGGGGCGGGACGGCGGCATCGACCCGGTACGTCATTGGGCGTGGAAAACGGAACTGGAACCGAGTCGCAACCGGCGCCGAAACAAGGTTTTGAGCGTGAGCCAATGCAGCCAGACATACAACCCAGGAGAGAGCCAAGCGGTTCATTTTACTGTAACAGACCCCACCAGTGTATCAGGCACGGGACGGTTGGCAAGGCCGCCAAATGGCTCTTCGATCTGACCAGTCTGACTGGCCAGGCAAGTCAGGCCGCTCGGACGGAGGACCCCCGTGGAGCCTTGGCTGCTTGGGCCGGCTTGAAATCCACTTGCCGTTTAAACGTGTCCACCTTGGCTACCTGCACTTCCAGCCGGTCGGCGAGGCGGATCACTCGCCGACTCCGCCGCCCTATGAGTTGGCTGCGAATTGAGTCAAACCGATAAAGATCGTCGCTCAACCCGGATAAGGGCACCAAACCGCCTAGTCCCAGGGCGGGCACATCGACGAAGAAACCGAAGTTGCGCACGTCGGTTACCAGGGCGTTGTACCGCTGGCGGTGGCCCGAATCGATCTGCGAGATCAGAAAGGCAAAGAGCTTGACGCTCTTGCTGTCCCGTTCGGCATCATCCGAGTTGCGTTCGGCTTCCGAAATGTGGTCGGCGACTTCCTTGAGATTGCCCGTGGTCAGTGGCCGTCCCGGTGGACTGAATAAGGCTCGATGCACCACCAGGTCGGCGTAGCGGCGGATGGGGGAGGTGAAGTGGGTGTACCGTTTCTTTGCCAGGCCGTAATGCCCCAACGGCTCCAGGGCGTAGCGCGCACGCATAAGCGAGCGAAGGAACCCAATCTTGAGGGCCGGGCCGATGGCCATTCCATTTAGCTTTCCCAGGAGCCTCTGAACCTCATGCCGGTTTGAGAGATTCCCGCACGGGTTGTGGTGGCTAAGCACTTCCTGGCGGTATTCCTCCAGCCGCCGAATGTCGGGCGCCTCATGGATCCGGTAGATAGCCGCTCGTTTCAGGTTCATTAGCCGGCCGGCAACCGCCTCGTTGGCAAGCAACATGAACTCTTCTATGAGCTGGTGGGAGACATCATTGTCAACCGGCTCGATGCGCGCTACGCGACCGCGCTCATCCAGCCGTATCTTGGTCTCCGGGAAGTCGAGGTCGAGCGAGCCGGCCTTGAAGCGGGCGCGGCGGATTCTCTGGGCCATGGCGTTGGCAGCGTGCAACATCCGTTCGAGCTTATCCTGTGGCTTGCGCTGGAGAACGCTCAAGACCTCCTTGTAAGTGTAACGATGTTGGGAGCGAATCACCGCCGAATAGAAGCGCGTTTTCAGAACGGCCCCGTCCGAGGTGAGAAGGAACTCAACGCATTTGGTAAGCCGCTCCACGCGCGGTTTTAATGAACAAAGCTCGTTGCTCAAGGCCTCCGGCAGCATCGGAATCACACGATCCACCAGGTAGGTCGAATTCGCGCGCTGGGCCGCCTCTCTTTCGAGGGCCGAGCCAACCGTAACATAATGTGACACATCGGCGATGTGGACACAGAGCTTCCAACGCCCGGAGGCGACAGGTTCCAGACTTATGGCGTCGTCAAAGTCTTTGGCATCATCCGGATCGATGGTGACGACGGGGTTGTTACGGCAATCGGTGCGACCGGCCAACTCCGCCGGGCGAACCTCGCCTCCGAAGGAGCGCGCCTCGCGCAGAACGCGATTGGGAAAATGCAAGGGGAGCGAGTACTGGCGGATGACTGAGAGCATATCTACCCCCTCGGCATCGGGCGGCCCCAGCACCTCGATGATTTCGCCCTCCGGGTTGGTATGCCGGGATTTCCATTCGCGCAGTTCCACGACCACTTTGTCCCCTTCGCGTGCCGGGCGCCCCACGTCGCCGGGTGCCGGCACATAAATGTCCTGAGGGATTCGGGGGTCATCTGGAATCACGTAGAGCAGACTGCGCCCTCGCTGAAGGGTCCCGACAAGCTGGGTGCGTGCCCGTTCCAGAATGCGCACCACTCGGCCGGTCGGTTCGGCTGGCCTCCGTCCGGGCCGAACTTGCGGGAGCACGTCGCGACGGACCAGGACGTGGTCTCCGTGGAGGGCGGTCGAGGTCGCGTCGTGCGGGATGCGAATCGCTTCATTCCTCGGGTTATCCGGCTGGAGAAGGCCCAGTCCCTGGCGATTGACTCGGATACGCCCCGGCACCAGGTCCGCCTCCGAAGGGAGCGCGTAACGGTTGCCCTTCTTGATTCGGGCAACCTGGCCTGAACGTTCAAGCCGGCCCAGGACACGCTCCAGAGCCCGCAATTCGCGGCGGGGCAAGCCGAGTTGCCTCAGCAGCCCGGGAGCATTGAGCGGGGTGCAATCGCGCCTGCCGAGCAATTCCAAGATTTTCTGTTCCATATATTAAGGTTGCCGAGCGTAGGGCCGCTCCCACGCCACTTTGACCTTGATTCATGGGCGTGGCAAGATTCTTGGCATTTGAGATCTCAAATTTCAGATTTCAGATGACGGATTCCTTTTGGGTCAAGGTCTCGACGTAACGATGATTCAACACCGGATGGCCGCGCGCAAGGTAGTGCTGAGCGATGGCTTTGGCGATATAACCCTTTGCTTGATGAGCTGCTTCCAGCAAAGGCTAGGCTTTGGCGAGAAAGGCGGTTATTGCCGCCGAAAAAGCACAGCCGGTGCCGTGGGTGCGAATCCCCCCAA
>JBJKSV010000852.1:0-5107 GCA_046703605.1 Limisphaerales bacterium | reverse complement strand
CCGGCGATGGAATCGTCGCCGGTGTAAAACTGGCATCCGATGATGTCGATGTGATGGCACCAGCGTTGGGGCGCCCCGCGAAAATGGACTCCGTCCCAACCGCCGGTGATTTTCACGTTGCGGATATCCACATCATCGCTCACCTGGAAGAAGATAGCGTAGTTGGCCGCGTCGAGAATCGAGATGTCGCGAATGGTGAAGTCGCGGCAATTGGCAAACGTAATGGTATGAGGGCCTCGCATGTGCTCCTCGCCAGTCGGGTCGAAGACTTTGTTTCCGTCGATGAGACCCTCTCCGGCGATGGTCACATCATGCAGGCCGTCACCGATTATCAGGCCGCGGTGCCACTTGCCCCACCGCGCCTCGGGCATGAAAGCGGGCACGGTCGGGGCCTGGTAATCGTCCAGATTGGTGGTGCCGACGATGACCGCTCCGGCCGCCAGGAAGAAAGTTATGCGGCTGCGCAGATGGATGGTGCCGGACAGATACCGGCCTGGAGGCACCAGGACCTGGCCCCCGCCGGCCTGCGCGCAGGCCTTAATGGCCTGATTGATGGCGACGGTGTCAAGCGTGGCGCCATCGCCCTTGGCGCCGTAGGCGCGAACATTGAAAACGCCGTCGCCCGCTGCCGGGCTTCCGTTCGCCTGGCTGGCGACTGCCACGTGGGTCGAGATGAGCATTACAATGGAGCAAGCAAGTGCCACGGCAGTCTTCATGACCCAACACTTGCAAAGGCAATCGGGGGTGTCAACCGCGTACGCCGCTGTTTTCGCGGAGGAGATACTGACGGGGCGCACCCTCAAAGCACGAAAGCACCGCGGTAGCCGTTTTTGCTTGGCCGGCCCCAGGAACATCTCAAAGATTAGCGCCTTATGCGTTTTCTCAGCGAAAAGCTCAAACGTTCACCCGATCTCGCGCGAGTCGGGCCGTTTGCGGTATTCGTTTTGCTGACGGCGCTGCAAGGCAGGTTGGGCGAAGGCTCGCAGTATTGGATTTATGTTCTTAAGACGGTCGTGGGGGCGTGGCTGGTATGGGAGACACGAGCCTGCGTCCTGGAGTTACGGTGGGCATGGAGCTGGGAAGCAATAGGCGTGGGGGTGGCCATCTTCGTTGTTTGGGTTGGCCTGGACGGCCTCTATCCGAGACTTGCGCATTTGGGGGCCGGATGGAACCCGGCACAGCAATACGGGCCGGGCGCACTGGCATGGTTCTACGTTGCGGGGAGAATCGCCGGTTCCTCGCTGGTGGTGCCGCCTTTGGAGGAGGTGTTTTACCGCTCTTTCTTGTATCGGTACTTCTTGAAGGCGGATTTCCTCTCAGTGCCGATTGGCGAGTATCATCCGGTATCGTTTTTTGCGACCTCGATTCTGTTCGGGCTGATGCATCCGGACCGATGGATGGCGGGGATAATCTGCGGCCTGGCCTACCAATGGTTGGTCGTGCGCAAGAAGCGGCTTGGGGACGCGATGCTGGCGCATGGGATAACAAATCTCCTGCTGGGGCTTTGGGTGGCCTGGAAAGGGCAATGGAATTTTTGGTGACCATGGCCCCCTCCACGCCTTTAGTCAGGCGCACAAGTTCGTGCTTCCCTCGGCCCGCCCGGCGGCTACTTTGAGGCTGTGAACGTTTTGTTTATTGGCGACATCGTTGGGCGGCCAGGGCGTATGGCGGTGAAACAACTCCTGCCGGGCTTGCGCCAGCGGCATGCCATCGATATCGTGATAGCGAACGCCGAAAATGCCGCCGGCGGCTCCGGCATTACGCCCCAGACGGCTGGGGAGCTCTTTTCAGCCGGGGTGGACATCATGACCAGCGGTGACCACCTTTGGGACCAAAAAGAGGTGAGAGAGCTTCTGGAAAAGGAGCCCCGGTTTGTGCGCCCGCTCAACTATCCGCCAGGGACGCCGGGGCAAGGAAGCGCCATTTTTCACACAACGGATAAGGTGCCGCTCGCGGTGGTCAATCTTCAGGGACGCACCTTCATGCCACCCCTGGACAACCCCTTTCAGGCCGCCCACGAGGCAGTCGAGCGCCTTCGATCTGAAACCAAGGTGCTGTTCGTCGATTTCCACGCCGAGGCCACCTCAGAAAAGATCGCCCTCGGCCGCTTCCTGGACGGGCGCGTCAGCGCGGTTATCGGCACACATACCCATGTGCAGACCGCGGATGAACAGATCTTTCCGGGTGGAACGGCATTCTTGTCCGATGCCGGCTTCACCGGCCCTCATGAGAGCGTGATTGGGCGCGAGATCGAGCCTATCATCCGCCGGTTTCTCACCAGCATGCCCCAACGCTTCGAGGTCGCCAAGGGCCGCGTTTTCCTGCAGGGCGCCATAATGGAAATCGACGATCAAACCGGAAGAGCAAGGCGCATTGAAAGGGTGTCCGAGCCGCTACCCGCCACCACATCATGAAGCCGGTGAAGTCAGGCTGGGATTTCGGCGAACTGTTCCCCGCGGAGCAGACACGCAAGGTCTGGTCCGTCACGGAACTGACATGGCGCATCCGGCGCGCCCTGGAAACGCACGTCGGCCAGGTCTGGGTCACTGGCGAGATTACCAACCTGCGGGTGCAAAGCTCCGGCCACGCCTATTTCACCCTCAAAGACATCGGCGCCCAATTGAATTGCGTCCTCTTTCGGGGCGAGTCAAAGGCGAACCGCGGCCTCCTCCAGGACGGACGCAAGGTCATCCTCCAGGGTGAAATCACCGTCTATGAACCCCGCGGCCAATACCAGTTGCGCGTGCTCGTGGTGGAATTGCAGGGTGTGGGCGCCCTTCAGATTGCTTTTGAACAACTCAAGCAAAAACTCAACGCCCAGGGCCTGTTCGCGCAGGAACGAAAGCGCCCGCTGCCCCGTTACCCGCGGCGGATCGGGTTAGTCACATCTCCCACCGGGGCAGCCATCCGGGATGTGATTCATGTGGTCGAACGCCGCAATCCGTCCCTGGAAATCATCCTGGCCCCCTCTCGCGTGCAAGGGGAGGGCGCGGCGTCGGAAATAGCGCGGGCAATCGAGCTCTTGAACGCGTTCAACTTTTCGATGACGCTGGACCTCATTCTCGTCACGCGGGGTGGCGGCAGCCTCGAAGACCTTTGGGCATTCAACGAAGAGGTCGTCGCCCGCGCCATTTACAGGTCCGTCCTGCCAATCGTGTCCGCTGTCGGCCACGAAATCGACTTCACCATCAGCGACTTTGTCGCCGACGTCCGCGCGGCCACGCCCAGCGCCGCCGCGGAGATCATTACTGAAGACGTATTCTCGAGTTGCCAATTCGTCGCCGGCGCTCAGGAGCGGTTGGCCCAGTTGGCTCGTCAACAACTCCAAGACAAGGAGTATCGCCTCGCGGAACTCTGCCAACGCATCGCCCGCGTCCGCCCTCGCCGGCGTCTCGACGACCTGCTCCAGCGCCTTGATGACCGCCAAGCCAGCCTCTTGCGCTGCCTCAAGCACGCCGTCCTTACCCGGCGTCTTCAGTTCCAAAACCTTTCTGAGCGCCTTTCCCGCGTTCGCCCGCAGGTATTGTTAACCCAGCGCCGCGAGGCTTTGGCTCGAACCCGCCAGCGTATGGGCGAGCACGCCCGCCATCGCCTGGGCGAACTCAAGAGCCGCCTTGAAACCCTTCAGGCCAGGCTCCGCCTCCTGGGACCCGAGCAGGTCCTCTCCCGCGGCTACTCCATCACCGCGGATGCTGAGACGGGCAGAGTCTTGCGGCAGCCGGCCAGTGTGAAACCCAACCAGCGCCTCCGCACCCGGCTTCAGCACGGAACCATCTTCAGCCGCGCGGAAGAAGGATCAGTGCAACCGAAGACCAGCGGGTAGAATCGAACCCTCCGACATCGGCCCGAATCCAATCTCGCGTGGCCTCGTTGAGATGGCCGCCAGCCTGCCCCCAATCACCGCCGCACGACCGTCCCTCACTCCCCGCTCGCACTCTTACGTCGGGGCCGCGCAGGGGCCTTCTTGGCCGGGGCCTTCCTCTTTGGCCGGGCTTGCTTGGCTTCAGACGCCGGGGCGGCGGCCGCCTGGCGAGGCGGAGCCGCGCTTTGGGTGGGCGGCGGCTTCGGAGCGGACCTTTGGTGGATTACCTGGCGGACCTTGTCCAGTCGCTTGTCGATTTCGGTCTTGACCCGCTTTAGGGTATCCTGGCTGCAATTGACGACATCCGTCAGAAGCGCGCAGCTCTTCTGTATCGTTTGAGTGTAGCTGCCCTCGGCGAGCACCACCCCCTTCCTCTTAAAAAAGCCGCTCAGGTGTTCGTAAAGTTCGTCTTTCTCGATCTTTTTCATAAGCGTTTTGATTCGCTGACAATACTTAGAATCCACGATCTCGCCTTGTGGGGCAATTACAGACCATAACTTCTATTGTAAGGCCCGGGCGGTCGCCCCTGCCGCGCATCCCGCCGCAGGCGCATGACGTAAGTGCCCCCGCCCGCACGGCCTCTATCGTCCACCTGCGCCTCCCGCATCTCGGGGAACTAAAGGGTTTGGGCAGCGCGGGCGGCGAATGGAGCGGCACCCGTCGCGTCAAGGCGAGATTGGGCGCTTGGGGCGCGCCGGCCCGGAATGGGCAAGCAAGAGCCTGAGGGGGCCGGAACGGGCGAGCGGGGCGGCCAGCGCCGACAATACAGTATCGGGCGAGGGAGGGTCGTTGGAGCGCCTAAGCAATCTCGCGACCCGCTTGTTTCGTCTCAGGTGCTCAAGGGCGGGCGTGCCGCCGGCGAGGCCAATGGCCAGGTAGCGTCTCGTGGTACAGGCGTGATAGGCCTTGAACGCGTGAAAAAAGCTGGTAGGGGCGCTGAAGCCCAGGTCTGGGGCAAACTCGTTTGGCCTGCGCCCGGCGTCCAGCAAGGCGCAGGCGTGCCAGAATCGGGCGTGATGCAGCCACTCCTGTGGGCGCCAGCCGGTCGAATCCAGGAATATCCGTTCGAGCTGCCGCAACGAAACGCCGAGACCGGCGGCCAATTCGGCCGCATGGAAGCGCGCGGCAATGGCCATAGAGAGCCAGTCCGTTCCGTCCTCGGGGGCGGACTCGGCGGGCGGCGGACCCGGCGCTCGGGCCTGGCATTCGCGGGGGAGCCACCGCACCGCCACAGCGGTATGGGCT
>JBJKSV010000851.1:0-5634 GCA_046703605.1 Limisphaerales bacterium | reverse complement strand
CCGGATGAACTGGGGATCGACCAAGGGCCGATTGTCCTGATGATCGAGAATTATCGCACTCAGCGCGTGTGGCGGCTGTTCATGCGCGACCCGGTGGTCCAGCGGGGCTTGCTGCGGGCGGGCTTTGCCTCGCCGCCCGTTGTGGCGCCCGCCCTGGAAACAGGGCCCGGCCAGGCGGCGATCCGCCTGATGCGGGGCGCGCCGAGTGCGTCGTTTTTTCAGGCTGAATATTCACTTACTGGACCGTCAGCGCGATGAGAAATGGGGAGGAGTTCTTCATCGCTGATTTGTAGTCGATGCTGGTCACCCGGACGCGGGGCTGAGGATTCTCGAAGGTGGTCGTGTAAATCCTCAGTGCTCCTGGCCCACCGCGGCTGTATTGCTTGATCGCCGGGTTCGTGCCGGTCCAGGCCAGTTTCGAATTCGTTCCGCTTATCGGCTGGTTCGGGTCTCCCCACCAGTCCCGAACGTTGACCCCGTTCTTGATCTCAAGCTGTCTGGACGAGCCGTCGGCGTAGTGAAGCACCAGCATGGCAATAGTGGTGCCGTCTGTATCGTACACGCCCCCCGCGCCGTGGAGCAGGTGGAGTTCAGAGAACTTGCGCCCCACGCGGATGGCGTGGACCTCTTCGGGGAACTCATTTCGTCACCGAACCTCGAGTTGGTCGATCACGTTTCCCGCTCCGGCCACTCGCCTGGCCACGTCCAGAATCGCCTGTTTGTCGGCTTCGCTGGCGACACGGCCGGAAAGGGTGGCCTGGCCATTGTGGACTTGGATCCGGAGGCCACGGGCATTGGCGGCGGCCATGGCGGCACCGCTGATGAGCTGCCGCGTGAAGGCGAGCCTGATTTCGTCATCGGAAAGAGCGGGGGCCTTGGCGGAATTACTCGATGAGGTCTCGAAGAGCCCATAATGCCGATAGACGTCAGAGGCGAAAGCCGCTGTGGCCGATTGGGTCCAGAAGGCCGGATCCAAGCGAGGGCCGGCCGCAAACTGGGTTTCATTAGCATTCAGGGCGAGAGTCTCAGTGCCCGGGAGAACAGCCAACGCCTGAGGAGGAACCGGCATCAGGAGTGGCGCGCCGCCTTGAGTCGGAGCGGTCGCAACGACCACGTAATCGACTTTACGGCCCGGCACATCCACAATGAGGTCCTGTACCTGTCCCACGACCCGGCCGGAGTCGCCCACGACCGATTTGCCCAACAGTGCCTTAGCCGATTGAAGTCCGCCTGGCGCATGGGCTACCCAGGACGGAGGCGGCAATCCGAAATGCTGGAACGCGGCCAGCACGCCCTCCGTTTCTTGCGCCGAAACGCCCGGCCCGGCGGCAAAGCGCGGCGCGCCGAGGACCGCGTCCCTGGTTTGATTGAGGAGGATGCGGCCCTCTCCAGCGACATCGAAGCAGCCTGCCGGCACCAGCGCCGGCGGGTCTTTGCCCGGCCCGACCACCGCCCCCACGACCGCCCCCTCGAAGAGAATCAACTCCAAGTCGCGCAACTGGCCGACCCCCCGTTCCTTCTGGTCGCGGACCGTTTGACCTATCAGGGCACTGAGATGAGCCAGGAGTCCAATGTGGCCCAGGCTGACGGGCGTCTGGCGAAACAGAAATTGGAAGGGCAAGGAAACGGCTTCATTGGCGCCGGCCAGCAGGTTCGTGCTCCAATTGGTCGAGCCAAACTCCGAGCCGAACTGCGAGGTGAACGTGAAGGTATGCACTCCAGGGGGAAGGTAAAGGTTGGCCAGGGGCGTGAAGCCCAGGGCGTCATCTCCTTCGGCAACCCGGAGGCCCCGCTGCCGGGTCGCCAGGGAAATCTCGGAGTAAGCGAGAGAAAGGGCCTGGGTAACTCCCTGCTCGTTCATGAGGAAGGTGTTGGTGGCGAAGCCTAAATGCGGATAGCTCGCGACCACGGTGTAACGGCCGGGCCCCCACCGCAGCCGGTTCAGGCCCTCTGAAAGGGAGGTGTCCGAAGACAGGAGCCGAAGGTGAAGGCCGGGCGGAGTGGCCTTGAGGACCACATTATAGAGAGCGGGCTGAAGGACGACATTCGTCGCGTTAGTCTGGTCTTGGCCGACCGCCAGAGCGATGTGGGCCGTGTCGAAATGCGGCGCGGTGACGACATAGGTCACGGGTTGCCCTGGGGTTTGGTAGCGTCGAATAGGACGGGCGGAGAGCTGAATTCCGCCAACCGACACGCTCGAGCCTGGAGGCAGCTCCACGAGGGCCGTGCCATAGGCGAAGTCGAACCGATAGTGGTTGGTAAGCGTGAGGCTCGCGAAGGCGTTGGTGACAATCACCGGATCGAGCATGCCACGCTGAGGGTCGGCGAAGTTTGCCACCAGAGTATTTGTGCCCCCCAGCGCCACATTCGTTCCCTGTGGGCCGACGGCCCAGGCGCCGATTTGACCCAGTTGGGCATTGGTGGCGTAAACCAGAGTGCCCTCGAGGTTGGCGGCCAATTCCACGGGCTTGAGCAGTTGGCGGAGCGTTTCTTGGCGCCGAACCGTTGCCCCGTCGAGCAGGTTGGTTTCGAAATAGTTGGTGGCGTGAAACGGGAGCCGCCACTCGAAGGTATAGTCGCCCGGAGGCCAGACCCGGTTGATTGGAGTGATGCCTGCCAGGTTCGTTCCCGCCCACACTGCGGCGCCCGGCGGCGTGCTGTCCAAAATAAGACGGCCCGCGGGAATCTGCTCCACCACGGTCTGTTCGGTGTTGGTGCCCACGCTCACCTCGACGCTCCGTTCCGGCCACGGCGCGGGCGACAAAAGCTCGAACCGGCTTGGTCCCGGCTTGAGCTCGAACGCCGCCGGGGAACCGACGCGCGATTGGCCCGTCGCCGGGTTGGTGATGACCACGTCGTTCTCCAACTCGCGGGGACTCACCTTGACAATCACACTTACGTTCGGCCCGGCCATCCGCCGCAGCATCAACACTGGCGGACGATTCGTCGTCCTGTCCGAAGTAATCCTCACTGAGAGGGTCTCGGCGTAAAAATGGGCCAACCGCACCACAAAGCGGTATCCGCCCGGCTTCAATCGCCGCGTGAGCAAAGGCGTCGTGCCCATTCGGCCTTCGTCATCCTCGACGGTGGCGCCGGGAGGTTGGCTTGTAATCAACGCCCGTCCGTAATCGAACTGGAATTGGCGCCGAGTGGTTTGGCCCACGCGCACGGCCAACCCGGCTTGGATCTCGCCCAGCTCATTGCTGGCCAGGACCGAAACCTGGCCTGGGGCGAGAGCCGATTTCCAAGGTGTTGTGCCGGCAGAGCGGCCATTGATGAAAAGGCTGGCGCCGGGCGGATCGCTACTGAGGACCAACCGGCCCACGTTGGCCGGGCGGCTCAGCCACCAAAAGATCGCTCCAGCCACTCCTCCGACCAGCAACAGAATCGCCGCGGCGACTGGCAAGACGGGGGGCTTTGGCTTGAGGCTGTGGAGCGTGCGTTTCAGCCGTGCCAGGTCCAGGCTCGCTAGGATCAATTGCCTGACGAGCACGTGGTTGCATAGGGCTAGCCACCTCGGAGCGTCCTTCCCAAAGATTTCCGACCACTCCGTATTCAGCTCCAGCGGCAGGATCAGGCTGGCCCAATCCTGCGGCCCAATCTCTCTGCGCCGCACCAGCTCGTATAGCATCCGGCCAATCGCGCGGAGGTCGGCTAACTCGAATGCCTCGGCCTGCCCAGGCCCTCCGGCGAGTGGGTCTGCCACCACCACCTCGGCTTTTTGCAGCCGCGCCGCTCCGCTCAGCAGCACGTTGCCCGGCTTGAGGTTCCCATGCGAACGGCCACAGGCCCGCTTGAGCGCCAGCGCCCCTTCCACCGCGCCCAGGAGCAGGTGAATTACCTGGCCCCCGGCTAGCCGCGTCCGCTCCCGCAAGATGCGCTCGAGGCTCTGTGGGTAAAGCCGGGTCACATACCAAACGGACGAGGCGTCGTGGCCCTCAGCAAAGATCGGGGCGACAAACCCCGACGATTCGGCCCCCTGTTTCTGAATCTGGATTCTGGCCTGGGCATCCTCCAGAAACGCCGCCCACTCCGGTGCGGGCGCAGGCGCCTGATCGATCTCAGCCTGGATAGAGGTTAGGTGAGGGGCAAAGAGCTTGAGGGCGCGGCTTTGGGCGCCGGCCATCTCTTCGCGGGCCGCATAGACAGCGGTGCCGTGTCCGGCGCCGATTCGGCGCCCCGGCTCAAAGTTGCCATAGGTCTGCATCGACTGGGAATCTCCTGGCGCCGGCCCGAGCCGGCTGCACAACCAAACCCGCCTGGCGCGGCGATAGGGTCCGCCTCATTCGTCTCGAGGTGTCTCTCACTGCACACGCAAAGGCGTGACGACCTGGATCCCGCTCTGCTGGACCCGCACCTTCAGTTCCTTGGTCCCACTTGGCCACGCCGACTTGAACAGGGGCAGGATCTGACGGCGCGCGTCCTGGGTGCCGGGCTGATCGGTAAACTTGCCAGGCAGGTCGGCCAGGACAAACACATAAGCCGCCCCCTGCCATTGCTTCCAGATGGGATCGGAGACCTCCAAGGTCTTTACCAGCGAGGGCTGAGAGATGAAATTGGCCGTCCACTTGGCGGCGTCGGCGCGCATTGGGTCGCCGTCGCTCCAGTACTTCGTCATCGAGTAGGCCTTCCAGCGTGGCGCATTGGCCTCGTTGACCCCGACCAAATCGACCAGCACCGACTGGCCCTTGAGCGCCGGGTCCAGCTCAATTTGGATGGTGCGCGCCGTGGTTGGGCCTGGACCTTTGGTGGCGCAGCCGGCCAGGAGCAGCATGCTGGACAGAATCGACAATCCGGCCCCATTCAGGCGAAGGAGACCTCTCCTCAAGCGGGAAGTGTTCAATGAAGGGAAAGCATTCATGCGACTTTTTTCGTAAATTCTCGTTGGGCTTACATCTGTGTTGATAGACCTTGGCCCGCCTCCTGTCAATCTGTTTTGATTCGCGTTCCTTTGAAAAGAGAATACCGGGCGTTACCCACGTTCTTGCGCCCTGTCAGCGGAATCTTGCCGCGTAATACCCGTCCAAAGGAGAGCGCCAATGGGGCCGCCTTGGGCAGCATCCCGATCTCGCTCCGCCTCAGTGGCTTCACTCGCTCATTTGGCCCGGTCGTATGGCAACTCCTCAACCGGAACTCCGACGTAGTCCGGCTCGGGCATCCGGGACAAGTTCACCGCCCTGATCGTGCTCGCCCCGGCAATGAGTGCCTTGCACACCCGGTGCATGCCATCCATGACGCGGCCCTCTGGGTCCAGGATGATCGGATCACCCAGGTCGGTCTCGTTAATCAGCTTGGCGTGTTCTGCCACGCGTCGGCAGGTTGGGGTATCACCGTCCCCTGCGAACCAGAAGTTCTCATCCAGTTCCCGGATGGCCCCCAGCGGCACCTCGACCGGCTCCTGCCCCGATGTCAGGCGGATCAATCGATCCACGTCCCAAGCCAGCAGCCCGCGCTCGGAATGGCGAATGTGATACTGCTTTCTCATGGCATGGGAGGACTATGATGGTCAGCAATCGAACCTGCGGGCGGTCGGATGCATCTCATCTCTCGAACTGCCGCGCAAAGGCGCCCGGAGAAACGGGGTGTCGGCTTCTTCACCGTCCTCCAAGGCTTCTCGCCGGATCACCAAAGACG
>JBJKSV010000850.1:0-4901 GCA_046703605.1 Limisphaerales bacterium | reverse complement strand
CATAAAGGAAAGCACATGGACAAACAAATCAGAGTGGGAGTGGTTGGGTGCGGTTACTGGGGACCCAATCTCATCCGGAATTTGCGCTCGCTGCCGGATTGCAAGCTCAGCGTGATGTGTGACGTCAACCGCGAACGGCTGAGCCATCTGCGGACGGTCTATCCGGAGGTGCAGGCGGAGACCAACTACGACGACCTGCTGAAACGCGTCGATCTGGATGCGGTCGCTATTGCCACGTCAGTACGGCTGCACCACTCAATGGCCAAGGCGAGTCTGCTGGCGGGCAAACACACGTTCATCGAGAAGCCAATGGCCAGTTCATCCGACCAATGCGACGAGCTCATCGCGCTGGCAAAGCAGAAGGGCTTGACTCTGATGATCGGCCATACGTTTCTCTACTCGCCCGCTGTGCGCAAAATCAAGGAAATCGTGGAATGGGGGGATATAGGCGAGATCCGTTATATTTCCGCGAGGCGGCTCAATCTCGGCCTGTTTCAAAAGGACATCAATGTTGCCTGGGACCTGGCGCCACACGATATCTCCATTATTCTCTACATCATGGGCAATCAACCCCTGAGCGTAAACTGCCGGGGCAGCGCGCACGTCACCCCCGGCATCGAGGATGTGACCTCGATGTGCTTGAGTTTCGCGGGCGACCGTTCCGCAATTATCCACAGCAGTTGGCTAGACCCCCGGAAGATTCGCGAGATGACGATTGTCGGAAGCAAACGCATGATCGTCTATGACGATGTGGCGCCGTTGGAGAAGTTGCGAATCTTTGACGCTCGTGTAGAGCGCCCGCCCCACTATGACACGTTTGCCGAGTTCCATTACGCCTATCACTACGGCGACGTCTATGCCCCGTATATCAAGCAGGAGGAACCCTTGAAAACCGAATGCCAGCACTTCCTGGATTGCATTCGTCAGGGCTCTACCCCGCTCTCCTCCGGGGAGCAGGGCTTGGATCTGGTCCGCATCTTGGAGGCCTCCTCGGTCTCGCTCAAGCAGAATGGCAGCCCGGTCAGTTTGCAACCGGAGTGCATCCCCTTTAGGAATGGTGATGGGAATGGCAAGACGAACGGCTCCAACGGACAGCGCAACGGTGTAAACAAGGACCATGGAATAATCGATGGCCTGTCACGGGGCGCCAACAGCAAGTCGGAGAAGAAGCCAACGCAGGCGTATTCTCGGCAAAGACCTGGGATTCGGCGCCCCCCGCAAGAGGCCTCCAGACCCGTCCTCGCGAACCGTCGGAATGGGGCGTAACCCGCTGCAAGTGTTCCTCGGCATGGAGTGACGTTTATTAACGACGATTACCCCCGCGCCACCTATGGAGGCGGAAGCACGGCCACCGGCCGGTCTCATGTGTATTATGACTTGCTGGCGGCCGTGCTTGTATTGAGCAGTATCGTCTCTCCTGGGCCGAAGGGCGTGGAAATTCCTGCTCGGCCTTGGACTCTACGTGATGGTGGCAAGTTGTTGGACTTGGCGGTGTACGGGAACCGATCCAGTCACGATGCTGCGGCAGATGGTGCGGTTTGGCAAGTTGACCTCGGGCGCGAGTCAAAATGTTAACCTGTGGACCCTGTTTGACATTCCAATCTCTCGCTTGGTTGTGCTCTACGCTGGTTTTAGCCGTCACCGCCGGAATGCCGAAGATCAGGGCCGACTCTGAGCCATCGCTCCTGGTTGGGCGGGCGGCTGCTATACGGACTCCCGCGAGCTGTTAGCCGCAGCCCATTTGTCATCGACCTCGGCAACCCGGCGCAGCACCTTGCTCCATGACGGTCTTGCGAGGCGCGCTCTGAGACGCTAGGATGGATGCATGATACCTGAGTCGCCAGACCTCGACAGAAGCAAGCCGGCCAGCCCAGAGCCCCCGCCCCCGCGGGCAGCGCCGCATCCCGTCCCCGCCGAGCAACTGAAGATTGTTATCGTTGGGCATGTGGACCACGGCAAATCGACTCTGATCGGCCGCCTGTTCCACGACACCGGCGCGCTGCCTGAAGGCAAGCTTGAGCAGTTGCAGCTCGCTGCCCAACGCCGCGGCGTCCCCTTCGAGTGGGCGAATCTCATGGACGCCCTCCAGTCCGAGCGCGACCAGAACATCACCATTGACACCGCCCAGATCTGGTTTCGGACTCATAAGCGCCAGTATGTGCTGATCGACGCCCCCGGCCATGAGGAGTTTATCAAGAACATGGTCACGGGCGCCGCCAGCGCAAACGCCGCCCTGCTTGTGATTGCCGCCGAGGAAGGCGTGCGAGAGCAATCGCGCCGCCACGGCTATTTGCTGGGACTGCTGGGAGTGCGCCAAATCGCCGTGCTGGTCAACAAGATGGACCTTGTCGATTACAGCCGCGCCCGTTTTGAGGCCATTGCTTCCGAGTACCGCGAGTTCCTCCTGAGCTTGGGCCTAAAGCCCAATCTCTTCATCCCGATTTCCGCCAAGCAAGGGGATAACAACGCCCAGCGGGGTGATCGTCTCGCATGGTGGAATGGGCCGACCGTCCTGGAAGCTCTGGACTCCTTTACCCCTTCCCCAGCGCCGGTCGATGCCCCCCTTCGCTTTGCCGTTCAAGACGTGTACCGGTTTGACAATCGCCGGATCCTCGCCGGACGAGTTGAATCGGGCACTTTGCGGGTGGGCGAGAGGGTCTTGTTCACACCTGGGAACAAGGTGAGCACGGTCAAGACGATTGAACGATGGAGCGCACCTCCCGTTCAGCAGGCGCACGCCGGTGAATCCATCGGCATTACCTTGAGCGAACAACTCTTTGTGGAACGAGGCGCCGTCGGCTCTCTGGAGAGCGACCCCCCATTTGAGTTGGCCCATTTCAAAGCGCGGATTTTCTGGCTGGGCCGCCAGCCCTTGACCAAGGGCCGGCAGTACAAGCTTAAGCTGGCGACTCAGGAAGCGGATTGCGGGATCGAAACGGTCGAAAAAATCATCGACGCTTCCAGCCTGGCCGAAGTCCGTCGTTCCGAACAACCTCCCACCGTGCGGCGGCATGAAGTTGCCGAGCTTGTCCTCCACACCCGGAGGCCGGTGGCTTTCGATGTTCACGGCGATTTCTCCGCCACGGCCAGGTTTGTCCTGGTGGATGGCTACGACGTAGCGGGCGGCGGCATCATCCTGCCCAACGGCTATCCGTGCCGCACCTCCGACAGCCTCCACAAGAGCACCAATATTTATTGGAGCAGCGGCAAGGTCACCCGCCAGCAGCGCACCTTGCGAAATGGTCATCCCGGCTGCGTCGTGTGGCTCACGGGCCTTTCGGCTTCGGGCAAATCGACCATTGCCTATGAATTGGAGCGCCAGTTGTTCAACCGTGGTCGCCACGTTTATGTCTTGGATGGGGACAAGGTGCGCCACGGCCTCTGCTCGGACTTGGCGTTCTCACCCGAGGACCGCAAGGAGAACATCCGGCGCGTCGGGGAAATGGCCAAGATTATCGCCGATTCCGGGGCCATCGTTATCACCGCCTTTATTTCCCCTTACCAGACTGACCGCCGCCTCGTCCGCAGCATCCTCAATGAAGGAGATTTCATTGAGGTGTATGTGAACGCGCCCGTCCAAGTCTGCGAGCAACGCGACCCAAAGGGCCTTTACGCAAAGGCCCGCGCCGGACAGATCAAAGACTTCACAGGCATTTCGGCCCCCTACGAGCCTCCTGAACATCCGGAATTGGAGCTGCGCACCGACCAGGCCACCATTGAAGAGTCCGTGGCCAGCATAGTCGAACATCTGGAGCAGGTGAATCGGAAGGCCAGAGAAATCACCGACATGCATCGGTAAGGCTCTCCCGACATGCTTGCCGAAGTTGTTTCTTTTTGCCGTGAGGCGGGGGCTGAAATCCTCCGCCTTTACGGCGGTGAGACCTCCGTCACGTATAAGGACGATCGTTCTCCGCTGACAGCGGCGGACAAAGCCTCGCACCAACTCTTAGTGCGGCGCCTTCTCGCCTTGACCCCTGGCATTCCCGTCATCTCTGAGGAATCGGCCTCCCGCCCGGACCCCGGCTCCGCCTTGAATGGGCAATTCTGGCTCGTTGACCCCTTGGATGGAACCAAGGAGTTCCTCAAACGTAGCGGCAATTTCACCGTCAACGTCGCCCTGATCCGCAACGGCCAGCCAGTCCTTGGAGCCGTGTTCGCCCCGGTTTCCGATGTCGCGTACTTTGCCCAGCGCGGCAGCGGCTCCTGGCGGCAGCAATCCGGAGAGGAGGCTGTCCCAATCCACACTCGTTCTTCTGTTGTCCAACAACTTCGAATCGTCGCCAGCAAGGACCACGCGGGGCCCGAGGTACAGGCCTTGCTGGGGCGCTTTCCCACCGCCGAAATCATCAGCATCGGGAGTTCGCTCAAATTCTGTATGGTGGCGGAGGGCCACGCGGATTTTTATCCGCGGTTCGTTGGAACCATGGAATGGGATACGGCCGCGGCGCAATGCGTGGTCGAGGAGTCCGGAGGGAGCGTCTTGACCTTGGACGGCACCCCGCTCTCCTACGGCAAAAGGGATTGGAAGAACCCGCCGATTTTGACCGTCGGAGACCCTGGGTTCGATTGGCGGATGTCTGTCAAGGCCGTTTTGTGATTGTGATGGAGCGGCGATGATGGAATTGTGTGATTGACGAATCCCGCCGATTCGGTAGGCTAGCGCGCCGATGCTTTGGGAGTGCAGTTGATTGTGTGATTCTTATGACATCGCTGATATTACGCGGCCCGGAGCCTTCCGACGCGTCCGACCTGTCTGGCGTGTTCGACTGGCCAGTGGCCCAGGTTCTGATGGAGGTCATTGATGGTCGATGAGCGAGTTCTTTTCGCCGTCCTGGGCCGCGAACACTCCTTGTTCGAAGAGGCTCTGCGCGGGCGCGCAGAGCAACTCAAGGCCGCCATTG
>JBJKSV010000849.1:0-2925 GCA_046703605.1 Limisphaerales bacterium | reverse complement strand
TTGGGCGGGAAAGCGCGGCGTGACGCCGCCAAAACCCGCAGGCGGGGACGCCTGCGCCACATTTTAAAACAGGCTCTGAGGGGTGACCCGGAGCGCGCGAGGGAAACAAAAGGCCCCTCCGAGGGGGCACGGAGGGGCCGATGAACAGGACTCCAGGGGAGGAGTCCGTTGGAGGCCTTGCGGCTATGGGTTTGTTACGACCCGATAGTACTGCTGGAGGTTGTCGCGGGTCGGCGTCAGATAGCTGACGGCCTTGCCTGTGCCTTGGATCGGCTGGCCCACGTTCTGCCAACCGCCGCTCAAGGAGGAGATCGACTGGATCTGGTAGGTCGAGCCAGTCTCGGTATTGAAGGAGATCTCGGCTGCCGTGTAGATCTGGACGGTGTTGGTTTGACCGCCCGAGCTAGCCAGGGTCTTGCCATCAGCCCAAACCACGCCGTTCGGGAGTGTTATTCCGGGCACGGTCGGGTCAATGCCGAGGCTGTACTTGAGCCAGTTCGGGATGCCGTCGCCCGCCGGGTCGGCGTTGGGGGCGGCGTCCGGACTGTTGATGGAGCCGAAGTACTGGATCTGCCAGCTATCCGGCAAACCGTCGTTGTTGGCGTCGCCGGTGAGATTGGCGATGGAGGCCTTGAGCAGACCCACCGCGTAAGCGGTGTTGTGAATGCCCAAGCTGCCGTCATCATGCACAAACCCCCAGTTATAGCCGGCCTCCAACTGAGGCCGGGTCCAGGTGTTGTCGAAGCTCAGCGAGGTCTTCACCGTTCCCAAAGGCGGGAGCAGGGTCGAGAGCTTGTCCAGCAGGTGCTGCACTTCGGTCTGCACGCCCTCAATGACGCCGTCGCCGTCATAGTCCTGGAGCGGGAAGTCGAAGGAGGTCACGCTCGGGCCATGGCAATTCTGGCAGGCGGCAACGAGGTCTTCAGCCGGATGTGTCGCATCGCCGTCCCAGCCGGGTTTGAAGGTATGACCGCCGACATAGGTGAAATCGGGGTCCGTCGTGGCCACTGTCTGCATGTGGCAGGTCACGCACGTATTGGGAACCGCATTCCGGTGCGCGGAACTGGGGATGTCCTGGCCATAAGTGAAGCCATTGATGCCTTCGATCATGTCGCCCTGAGTCCCATGATGCCCACCAAAGTGGGAGCTCGCAGATGCCGTAGCCGCATAAACGGCTGCATTCTGCCGCGAGTGGTGGCAGTTCATGCAAAGTGTGCCCTCTCCGGCGTTAGTCACAACCGTGCCGTCCATGAAGGTGACGGCGGCCAACGTGCGGATCAGGTGCGGGTTATCCAAGGGGATCGTCTTGCCATGCGGCTCATGGCAAGCTTGACAACCGATGGCGGTATAGACCGTGTTCGTAGTCGCTTGACCGCGGCTCATGAACCCGGTGCCGGTGTGGCAGATGACGCAACTGGCATTGCCGGCGGGATCGGTCGTCGTAACGGCATGGACCGAGTTATACCACTCGGTGCCCTTGACATGATGGGTCGGGGCGTCATGGCATTGGTTGCAATCGCCGGAGGTAACGCTCAGCCCGATGAGGCTCGGGTCGCCAAGAGACTTGGCATGCTGGCTGCCAGGCCCGTGGCAGTTTTCGCACTGAATATTGGCCCGGGAGGCCAGGGCCGGATAATTGGCCTGCATGCTGGCCCAGTTGCCATTGGTCAGCACAGTGGGGAAGGTCCAGCCAAGTTGCGTGGCCACGTCGTCGAAGCCGTTATTGACCGCATTGGTGTTGGTATCGTAGCCGACGGTATGGCATTGGAGACAGGACTGGGCGTAGTGCCCCAGAATCCCATCGATTCCCTGGGAGAAGATTTGAGCATGCGCCGTGGTCTCCCAGGTGGTAGCCATATCGGGGGCGATCTGTCCGCCGCTATGGCAGAGCTTGCAGGTATCGACACCCATATACGTGCCCGCCAGGACGTTCTGCGTGAGGTTAGTGCTCCCGTCCGGGGTCGTGATGGTCGCAACGACCGTGTAGGTGCCCTCGAGGTCGGGCCGCAGCAAAGTGCGCCCGGCGACCTTCGAGACCAGCCGAGCCGAGGGTTCATAGACGGGGATATCCGTGCCAAGCGGGCTGCTGGTAAAGGCGGCCTTGGAACCCGCGGGCGCGCTGCTCAACGACCAAGTGACACTGGCGCTGTTGGTGTAGGAGATGTCGATATCGGCTTCGAGGTAAAGAGGCTGGCCGAGACCGACGTTGAACAAGCCGCTGGCGACCTCGGTGTCGCTGGGCAGCTTGTACATGGAGATATCCCCCGGGGTCAGGGGGCGGGCTACGATAGCGGGGTTAAGCCCCGTCTGAGCGAGCGCGGGGAGGGCGCTCGCAGCCAAGACCACAATCGCCGCGAGGCGGGCTGGCTTGTTGTTTGTTACGTGTTTGAGTTTCATATTTGCACTGTTGATTACTGAGGGACTGGCATCATTTAGAGGGGATGTATTTGAAACCAAGAATTAACTCTGGCAGGCGGCCACGCCCGCCAGCGCCCAGGGAGACGGACTTTCAGGAGCCGGGGCGGGCCTCTCCTCCGGACTTCTAGAAAACCGGGCCATCAGGGCGTTTGTGCGTTCGGTGATAATGGAGCGGCACTTGGCCAACTCCTGCTCGCGGTGGAGCACATTTTCGCGCACAATCGCTTCGAGGTGGTCCACGTTATAAAGATAGACGTTTTGAAGTCTTTCCACATCGGTATCGATGTCTCTGGGCACGGCAATATCGATCAGGAACAACGGGCGATTCCGCCGCAGCGCCATCACTTGGGCGACTTCTTCACGATGCAAAATGGCCTGTGGCGCCCCTGTCGAACTCACCACAATGTCCGCTTGCGCCATCGCCTGCAGGAGCTGCTCGAAAGGTTCTGCCCGGCCTCCGAACTCCGCCGCCAGCCGTTGCGCCCGCTCGATAGAGCGATTCACCAC
>JBJKSV010000848.1:0-3730 GCA_046703605.1 Limisphaerales bacterium | reverse complement strand
TCCGAAGACGTCCTGGACAAGCCGGCGCTACCCGTTCATCCACACGATGGCGGAAATGAAGGACCTCATTGCCGAGATCAACACGGGCAACGTTGGATTCCTGCTCGATAGCTGGCATTGGTGGAATGCGGGCGATACCGTCCCCGACATCCTCTCGCTCAAGGGCCAGGACGTGATCGCTGTGGACCTGAACGATGCGCCCGCCGGAATCCCCAAAGACCAGCAGGTCGATAACCACCGGGAGTTGCCCTGCGCCACCGGTGTTATCCCTCTGGGGAGCTTCCTCAACGCCCTCAACCAGATCGGATATGATGGCCCCGTCCGGGCCGAACCGTTCAACCAGGCACTGAACCGGATGGGCAAGGATGAGGCATGCGCAGCGGTAGCGGCCAGCTTGAGGAGAGCCTTTGCGCTGATCGCCTGAGGGCGCTCACCTTACCAAGAGCCGGTAAAAGCCGGAACTGTTGGTGACGGGCACCTGGTTGGTGAGGAGGCCGCCTGTGCCGGCGTTAGTGCTCAGGAGCAGCCAGTTGGTATCTTCCAGCGTGGGCTTGAACTGAAGGACATACGTGGAACCGGTTTGGCTGTGGAATGTCAGACCGAAAGTGTTCGTGAGGGCCGGGTTTGGTTGCGAGACAACCTCGAGCGAGGGCGAGGAGGCGGGCTGGACTTCAGTGGCGCCGATATCCGGACGAGAGTTGCCCGAGGCGGGCCTGGGCAGATGGCGCTGGTCGAAAGGCGGAGCGGCGGCGTTATCACCAGCATCGAGAGCGGGGCTGCCGGCCAAGGGCAGCATGGTTTGGGTCGGGCCGCCATTATCCGCCAGAGCGCCCAGTTTGGGGTTCAGCCCTTGTTTGCTGTGAGTGCCTAACGAGCCACTGGCGTCCGAGCTGAGGTTGTAACCGGAATCGGTGAGTGCGCCATACAAATTGCCGCCCGACCAACTGGCATTGAGGATTGAGTTGATGAGCACCAAGGCGCCTCCGCCGCTGGCAATGGCGCCGCCATGGCCTGCCCCGCGACTGCCGGCGGAGGCGGGAAACGTGCCGCTGCCCGCCACTCCGTTCGTGCTCGCCGCGGCGCCACAGCTCGAGAAGGTGGAGTTGATAACCGCCACCTGGCCATTGGCATAGGCCCCGCCGCCGTAACTCTCGCCGCCATTGCCGCCGTCGCCGGCATTCAACGAGCCGTTGCCGCCATCACCGCCCGTCCCGCCCTGAACCCAGTCCTCGTAGAAGGTGCAGTTTGTGATAGCGCCTGAACCGGCGAAGGCTATAGCCCCGCCGAGGGCCGCCCCGCCGGTGTTGCCAGTGCTGCCGTTTCCACTTGGCTGCGTTCCGCCGGTTGCGCTGTTTCCGCCCGAGCAGGAGTTGGTGGTGAATGTGCAGTCCGAGATGACAGCCTGCGTGTGGCTGAAAAGGGCCCCGCCCAAGCCGGGCGCCCCTGCCCCGCCGATACCGGTCAAACCGCCGAAAGCGCCTGTCCCGCTGTTGCCGCCCGCCGCTCCGTCACCGCCAATGACATAGTTGTCGGAGAAGGTGCAATCGACGACTGTGAGACTCCCTCCGTTCCAGACGGCCCCGCCGGCCCCCAAGCCCCCCGAACCGCCAGAGCCGCCATTGCCCGCGTCCAAGGCGCCATTGCCGCCGTTGCCTCCCGCCCCCCCGGCGCCGCCGCTCGCGGAATTGGTGGCAAAGGTACAACGCAAAAGCGTCAAGTCACCGAGGCTATAAAGGGCGCCGCCCAAGCCGGGGTTTCCGGGAGTTCCGTCTCCGCCGTCCCCGGCATTACCATAAGAACTGTCCGAGCCGGTGGAACCCGCCACACCGTTGCCACCGATAGCGGCATTGCCCGCAACCGTGCAATTGGTGAGCAGCACGGTCGCGCTCTGACTGATGTAGAGAGCGCCGCCATTGGTCGCGAGACCCGCGGTAAGGGTCAAATGATTGAGGATGAGGTGTGCTCCCGAAGCTACATCAAAGAGTCTAGTCTGGTTATTGCCCGCCAGGGTCACGGTGTTGGTGCCGGCGTCGATGGTTGTATCCGTGCCGATGCCGATGGGCGCGGTGAGCGTGATGCCGCAGTCTTGAGTGAATGTGACGTTTCCGCCGCCTTGCAACGCCGCCAGAAGGGCCTGCTCCGAACAGGCGCTGACTGTGCCTGCGCCTAAGGCGGGGACGACGGGGCCGCACGCCAACACCAACAGCACAACGAAACCGTACGCCGCGCTCACACGTTGCAACCACGAATGACCACGAATCCATACGAATACCGCATCATTTGTGTTCATTGGTGTCCGTTGGTAGTTGCTTTTCTGTGGTCCGTGCCGCGAACTGCCCAGTAAATCGCAAATCAAAAATCGCCAATGGCCTATTGAAATTCCTTTTTGATTTCTTCATCGGCCTGTTTGAGCCGCCGGGCCTCATCACGATGGAACTGCTCTTCGGCTTGCTTGATGAGCGGCATCTTGTTCTGCTGAGCCCGGGCGGCCAAGGCGGCAACTTCCGGGTTGGGAAGGACCGTCGGGCGAATCAGCACGATGAGTTCGTTCCGGCTACCCTGGTCGCTGGAGTTGCGGAACAGGTAGCCGAGCACAGGGATATCCTTGAGGAGAGGGACCCCCGAGTGGTTCTTGGTGTCGGACGACTCGATCAAGCCCCCCAGAATGATGGTATCCCCGTCTCGCACCGAGACCTTTGAGGTGGCGGTTTTCTGGCTGGTGATGGGCACGTCGCCGATATTGGCAATATTGACGGAGCCGCTGACGCTTTCGATGTCGGCGGCGATGTTCATCACGACCAGGCCATCGGGATTGATCAGTGGAGTGACGTCCAGGGTCACGCCGATCTGGACCTGGGAAATCTGGGAATACCCACCGTAGGCGGCCCCGCCATAATAGCTGCCCATCGGGTAGGGCCGGGATTCACCGATGAAGAGGTGAGCCGGCTCGTTGTCGGAGGTTTGGATGACGGGACGCTGAAGGATCTTTGCGTTGCTGTCGCTGGCCAGGGCGGTCAGGGCTACATCGAGGTCCGGACCAAAATTAGCGAGGTAGCTGAAGCCGCTGGGCAGACTGCCCGCGGCGTTGGTCAAGGCGGTGAAAGTGCCTGGGGTGAGCAGGTTGCCGTTATTGATAGCGCCGATGCCGCTGAAATAGGTGCCGACTCCATGGGCTTTGCCCTCGAGATAGCTGATGCCCAAAGCGGAATTGTTATTTAGAGTCACCTGGACGATGGCCGCCTGGATGAGGACCTGCGCCAGGCAGACATCCAGTTCGTTGACGATTCCCTTGATCGTCTTCATGTCTTGCTTGGAGGCGTAAATGATAAGGGAATTGGTCCGCTCATCGGCGATGATCTTTGTCTGGCCAAGGACTTGCATCTGGCCCTCATTGGAAGCATTCCGGATGATGTTCTGGAGCCGTTGCGTGAAGCTGTTTCCCGCGGCGGCGGTGGGAGCGCGTGTGGGAATGGCGCCCATAGCCATAGGTCTGACGGCGTTTTCGCCTCCAGGCCACGCCGGTATGGTCTCGCCCAGCGCGTTGACGCCGCCATAACTATTCCCGTAGCCTCCTCCGTATGGGTTATAACCGCCGTATCCCCCTCCATAACCCGTCTGACCGAAACCGCCACGGTTGAAGCCCCCGCCGAAACCACCCGGGCGTCCGCGCGCAGCGCCTCGGGCGGCGGCGCCGGGGCCGCGGCCGGTGGTGGTGGCGCTGCCGCTAACA
>JBJKSV010000847.1:0-2834 GCA_046703605.1 Limisphaerales bacterium | reverse complement strand
AGGTGGTTTCAAAGGCAAAATCGAATTTCGACCGGGCTAGACGGTCAACTTCGGCAAGGAACAACCGTCCCGCCGCAAAGGCTGCGAGTTCCGGACGCAAAGGGGACAATCCTCCTGCAATGAGGTCGGCGTTAACGAAGTTGATTATGCGCTCGTCCTTGGGCAAGAACTCGCGCGCAAACGTCGTTTTCCCGGCTCCATTTGGGCCGGCAATTACTACGCACCGCGGTTTCTTCGTTTTGATTCGCATCCGTCAACTCCGCACAGGCTATCACCTGAGTGCCTTTACGTAAACGTCCTGCAATCTTCGTTCTGCGCTCTTCACTCAGATCAGTCTTCCGCCCGTTCGCCGTGGGGGGCCATCTTCACCAGCTTGGGATCGAACTGGCCCAGGATGGTCACGAGGTCTTTCTGGGCGGCCATGACTTCGTGGATGTTCTTGTACACCATCGGCACTTCATCCAGGCCGGCGGAGATCAGGGTCACGCCCTTCTCGCGCAGGAAAGCGTTTACCTTTTTCCACTGGAAGGTTTTGTTTGCTTGCGTGCGGCTCATTACGCGGCCGGCGCCGTGGGAGGCCGAGTTCAAGGATTCCGGATTGCCTTTACCGCTGACCACAAAGCCTGGCGATGCCATCGAGCCGGGAATGATGCCCAGCACACCCTCACCGGCCGGGGTAGCGCCTTTGCGGTGAACAATGACTTCCTTCTCCACGCCATTGATCACGTGTTTCTCTTTCCACGCGAAGTTGTGGTGGTTCTCCAGGTCGAGCAGAACCTCCGCCCCGAGGTTCGCCGCTACGTACTTGTGGATGAGCGCGTGATTGGCAGCAGCATAACGGCCCATCAATTCCATCGCCTCCCAGTATTCCTGGCCCTCCTGGGAATCCAAAGACAGCCAAGCCAAGCGCTTCAATTCGCTCGGCAGGTCCGGGAACTGGCTGAAAGCCAGCTTGCTGTAGTGATCACACACGGCGGCACCGGTTCCGCGGCTGCCGCTGTGCGACAACAGCGCAAGATAAGTGCCCGCCTCCAAACCATGGATTTGGCCGTGTGAGGTGAAAAAGCCAAACTCCACAAAATGGTTGCCGCTGCCGCTGGTGCCCAGTTGCGACCAGGCGCGGTCTTTATTCTGCTTGGTGATCGGGCTGACGTCCCAATCGGCATCCATCACCTCGTGGTGACGGCGGGTCTTAAACGCGGCGCCAATACCAAACCGGGTTTCTGCTTCAATGGCCCGGGTGAGGCGCTCGGGATGCCGCTCCAGTTCCCGGAGCGGGACATCCAACACGGTCATCTTCATGCGGCAGGCGATATCCACACCCACGGCATACGGAATGACTACGTTCTCGGTGGCCAGCACACCTCCGATCGGCAGGCCATAGCCCACGTGTGCGTCCGGCATGAGGGCACCAGCAACTGCCACGGGCAGCAGGCAGGCTTTCTCCATCTGCATAACGGCTTCGTCCTCCAGTCCCTCTCCCCACTGGCGGTATTTGATCGGTTGCGCCCGCGGTGGAGGTGGAGCGTTCACAATGGCTTTGGCCAGCTCCTTGCGCATTGGGTCCTCCGCAAACAGGGCTGGGTTGGCCACGATGGCTTTCAATTCCTCATCCAGCTTGGTTTTGTCTCCACCGCTGAGGATGAACTGGGAAACGAAATCCGTTGCCCGCCGGGTGGCCTCACCCAGAGGGATGCCCAGACGAATAAAATCTTTAATATTCATAGCCAATCTTCCTGTTCTTCACTGTCCATCCACACTTACAACCTATTTCAAAGGCCAACGGCTGGCGATTACTGTTCATCTTGAGAAAAGGGGCGCCCGAACTCGAGCGCCCCCCCGATGCAACTACTCTCTCTCGAGGAAGAGTTTCCAGTCCTCAACCTCGGCCATGTTGCGAATGACTGCCGACACCGCCATCTCCTTCGGAGACCGCAGGACCGAGAGCAATTTCAAGCCGGCCTCGTGGGGCAGGTGGTCTGCCTGACGGTCGGTACGCGAATCTCACCGCGCACGGTGTGGACGGACTCGTCTTGCTCACGGATGGGCAGAGTGATCCACTCCTCCCGCAGGAAAGACCGTCGGTCTTCATTTGTGCCAATTTGCGTGTTCAAGCTCTCTAACCGTTTCCCAATCACTCAAAATCGCAAAAACTCGATCGAGAGCGATCTTCCTGGATTGAGCGAACTTATACGAAATCAATCACTTACAACGATGATTCGAATCCCTTCGCTCGCTCCCTTTTTTCTTAGGAAATCCAAGGTTTTCCCTCCAGGATGGCAAAATAGCAACGGGCTATGCCCGAAAATCCTGGCGAACCTGATTTCATATGAAGAAGCCCGACGACTTTCCGTACGAGCATACGGCCGTGGACTTCTACCCACTGCGCGCCATTTCAATTGGACAGACCCTACCGACAAGCTACGGAGGCGACCAGGCCCTGTAGAACTCCGTGGGCGCATTGGGTCCGGGCCAAGGCGTAAAGTCCTCCGTCCACGCCGGCCCCAATACGTTCGTGAAAGTCCCCCAATGCAGAAGGTCCGGCGAAGACTCGATCCCATACACCTGGCCTGCCTCGCCCATCAGCGACAACTCCAACCCGGTAGGGCCAAGCAACCGCACACTCAAGCGGGCCGGAGCCGCGTTTGTCCCGGCCAGCACCGTCGTCACAAAAGGATTGTCCAGCGGCCAGAGTTTCTCCTCCGAGGGACTCAGGGCCAGCCGGATCACCGCCTGGTTGGTGAATGTCCCGGCTTGCATCGGCGCCACCGTCACGCCCAAATCCACCGCCCCGTCCTGCGGCATCAGCCCAATGGAAAACACCACCTGGTGCT
>JBJKSV010000846.1:0-12121 GCA_046703605.1 Limisphaerales bacterium | reverse complement strand
GATGGAATCGCTCGCCTTAGCCGCGGCGGTTCTGGCGCTGGTGCCTTTGGTGCTTGTCTTCTGGCATGTCGTCAAGGCGGGTGTGAGTTCCCTCAACTGGGCGTTCTTGACGCAGTTGCCAAAGCCGACGGGTGAGGTTGGCGGGGGCATGGCGAACGCCATCGTCGGGACCTTCATCCTTTTGGGGGAAGCAGCCGTGATTGGCGTTCCGGTTGGCGTGCTGGGCGGCGTCTATCTCTCCGAATACGGGGCGACGCGCCTGAACTGGTGGATTCGGTTTGGGGCGGACATTCTCAATGGAGTGCCCTCGATTGTATGGGGGGTGGTGGTTGCCGGCCTGTTGGTCGTGCATCAAATCTCTCTCTTTGGGCACGTATGGCTGCGCCGGGGCGGCTCGGCCATTGCAGGCGGCCTCGTGCTGGGACTGATGATGGTTCCGCTCGTCATGCGCACCACCGAGGAGGTGCTCCAGCTCGTCCCCGGCGGCTACCGGGAGGCGGCACTGGCACTGGGGATTCCCCGCTGGCGCACCATCCTGCAAATCGTCGTCCGCACCGCCCTCAAGGGTATCGTGACAGGGGTGTTGCTGGCTCTGGCGCGCGTGGCCGGGGAAACCGCGCCGCTGCTTTTCACGGCAGGGGTCAACCTCTATTGGATGCGCAATCTCACCCAACCGATCGCCGCCTTGCCGGTGCAGATCTTTAGTTACGCTATCGCTCCGTATGCGGATTGGCATCGGCAGGCCTGGGCGGCGGCGTTGGTGTTGCTTGTTTTCGTGCTGCTGGTCAATATTGGGGTGCGCGTCTTGACTCGAGACCGATTCCAGCAAAACAGATGAATGCGATCATGATCGACCGCGAAGAAATGGATACAGGAGGCCGCCCCGCGGAGCCGCCGCTCTCCGGCCAGGCGCCACCGTCCACCCCAGCCCCCCGGTCCACGCCCCCGGATGCCTCGACGGCGCCGGCGTTGAGCGTGAAGGATCTTTGTGTTTATTTCGGTCGCAACCAGGTTCTGAAGAACGTTTCGCTTGAAGTGCCGGCCAGGGCGGTGACTGCGATCATCGGCCCAAGCGGCTGCGGCAAATCGACCTTTCTGCGCTCGCTCAACAGGATGCACGATCTCGTTCCAATCGCCCGCGTGGAGGGAGAAGTCAAACTCTTCGGCCAGGACATCTACGGCCCGGCCATCGAAGCGGTGATGGTCAGGCGCCGGGTTGGCATGGTATTCCAAAAATCCAATCCATTTCCCACCATGTCAATTGCGGACAACGTCACCGTTGGGCTGCGGCTCAATGGCCTGCGCAAACGCTCCCTCCTGGCCGAGCGCATGGAGCAATCGCTGGTCATGGCCGCGCTCTGGGACGAAGTCAAGGACCGGCTCAATGCCCCGGCCATCAGCCTCTCCGGCGGCCAGCAGCAGCGGTTGTGCATCGCGCGGGCACTGGCTGTTCAACCGGAAGTGCTGCTCATGGACGAGCCAGCCTCGGCGCTGGACCCGCTGGCGACCGCCAAGATCGAGGACTTGATCCTTTCACTCAAAAAGGACTACACCATCGTCATCGTGACGCATAATATGCAGCAAGCCGCGAGGGTATCCGATTTCACAGCCTTTTTCTATTTGGGCGAGCTTATCGAATACGACAGCACCTCCAAGATCTTCACCAGCCCATCGCAGAAGCGAACCGAAGACTATGTGACGGGGCGATTTGGCTAGCGACACCGCAGCAGACCTGGAACGCTAATCCACGCTAATGAACGCTAATCAAAGAGAGGTCAAGGGGAAGAAGACAGGCGCAAGCCACGGAGCACGCGGAACGCACGGAGCATGAGGGTATGATGCATTTTGAGCATGAACTGTCCGGCCTCAAGGAGAAACTGCTCCTAATGGCCAGCCACGCCGAATCGGCCGTGCGCAATGCGGTGGAAGCGCTGACCGGGCGGGATTACGACCTGGCATTGCGTGTCAAGGACGACGATGTGGTCATCGACCGCTTCGAAGTCGAGGTAGATGAGTTGGCGATCCAGCTCCTGGCCAAGGCGCCCCTGGCCAATGACCTGCGCCTGATTGCTGTGGCGATGAAGATCTCGCAGAACCTGGAACGGGTCGGCGATGAAGCCACCAAGATTGCCAAGCGGGCGCGCGATCTGAGCATGGAAGCGCCCCTGAAGTTGAAGGTCGATATTCCCACGCTCGCCGACCTCTCCCTTCAAATGCTCAAGGACTCGCTGGATGCCTTCGTGCATCAGGACCCAAATTCGGCTCGAAACCTTATCCCGCAGGACAAGCGAGTCGATGCGTTGAACAAGGAGATCCACCGGCAACTCGCCAGCCACATGGTGCAGGACCCTGAGAGCATTGGCCGATGCCTCAACCTGATGGTCATCGCCAAGAGCCTGGAGCGGATAGCCGATCATGCCAAGAATGTGGCCGAGGAGGTCGTCTATCTCTGTGAAGCCCAGGACATCCGGCATGGGCCAAGAACAAAGGGGAGCAGCGAATGGTCAACGACTTAATGATAAAGCACGTCCTTGCCTCGACAGAGCCGCGCCAGGCTGTGACCGTCAAAGGATGGGTCCGAACCCGGCGCGACGCCAAAGGCTTCTCGTTCCTGGAACTTAACGACGGCTCCTGCCTGGCCAGCCTCCAGGTTGTGGTCGATGCGGCAACGCCTGGCGCCGAAAACCTTCCTCAGTTCACGACCGGAGCCTCGGCAGTTGTCGAAGGCAACCTGGTGCCTTCTCCGGCCAAGGGCCAAAAATGGGAATTGCGAGCCTCGCGAGTAGAGTTGGTCGGAACGGCGGATGCCAGCTACCCTTTGCAGAAGAAGGGGCACACGATGGAGTTTCTGCGCACCATCGCCCACTTGCGGCCTCGTTCAAACTTGTTTGGCGCTGTGTTCCGTGTCCGGAGCCGGCTGGCGTTCGCGGTGCATAAATTCTTTCAGGATCGGGATTTCGTTTATGTTCACACCCCGATTATCAGCGCCAGCGATTGTGAGGGGGCCGGCGAGTTGTTCCGCGTCACCTCCCTTAAAGGGAATATCGATGAAAAGCCGGAGGCCGACTTCTTCGGCAAGCGGACCTACCTGACGGTCAGCGGCCAACTGGAAGGAGAGGCCTTTGCCTGCGCGCTCTCCCGAATCTACACCTTCGGCCCCACCTTCCGCGCCGAGAACTCGAACACCGCCCGCCATGCCGCCGAATTCTGGATGATCGAGCCGGAAATGGCCTTCTGCGACCTGCAAGCGGACATGGACCTTGGAGAGGAATTCATCAAGGCGATGGTGCAATACGCCCAGGAACATTGCGCCGACGACTTGGCCCTGTTCGAAAAGTTCGTCGATAAGCAACTCTCCGAGCGCCTGCGATTCGTTGTCGAACGCCCTTTCATCCGGGTGCCCTACACCGAGGCCATCGCTATCCTGAAGAAATCAGGCAGGAAATTCGAATTCCCGGTCGATTACGGCCTGAACCTTCAAGCCGAACACGAACGGTTCCTAACCGAGGAGCACTTCAAATCGCCCGTGACCGTGTACAACTACCCGCGTGAGATCAAACCCTTCTATATGCGCCTCAACGACGACACCAAGACGGTCACCGCCATGGACGTGCTGGTGCCGGGTATCGGCGAGGTTATCGGGGGCGCGCAACGCGAGGAGCGCCTGGACCAGCTAGCCGAGAACATGAAGCTCCATAATTTGAACCCAGAGGACTACGGTTGGTATCTCGACTTGCGCCGCTATGGAGCCGTGCCCCACGCGGGCTTTGGCTTGGGCTTTGAGAGGCTGCTCATGTTTCTCACCGGTGTCCCGAATATCCGCGATGTCATCCCGTTTGCCCGCACGCCGGGCAACGCGGACTTCTAGATCGAGCCCCGAACTCGGTTGACGTGCGGTTGGCGACCGGTTTATACTTTGCTTGGGAGTACGACACTGACAAAACCGGCCAAAGGCAGTCTTGACATAGCCGAACTCGCTGACCTGCGGGATTTCCTGGTGGAGGAGAAACAGCAAGTCGAGCGGCTTCTGGCGCGCGTGGAAAGAATCCTGCGCGGCGCAGGCACAAACCACCACCCGCCGCGCGAGGGCAAGGCCGCACCGCAGGGTGTCTCGCCCCGCTTCAGCCCGTCGGACAAGGTGAAGAGCGTGCTGGCGGCGACGGCGGATTTGCGCCTGCCAAACGGGAATCTCTCGGCAGAACGCATAGCCAAGCTTTACGGCGTGAGCCTAAGCCGGTTGGCCGCTTGGCTGGGACGGACGAAGCAAGCGGTCAGCAAGACACCCGACGCGGACTCACTCCAAAGCGCCTTAAGCTATTTCGAGCGCGTGGCTCGGCTGCGGTTGGTGGTAAAGGACGACGCCGAGTTCCGCAAGTGGCTGCGAACGCCACACCCGGATGTAGCCGGGGAGAATCCGATGGAATTGCTGGCCGTAGGGCAGTGGCAGGCCCTGGCTGATCTCGTGGACGCCATCCTTACTGGAGCGCCAGGCTAATGCGAGACGCCGGCTACTTTGCCGCGGCGTTGAAGCAGGCGCCTGTGCGTGAGCTGCAGGCCAAGTTGGTACGTCGCGTGCCGCTCATGTCGCTGCTGGAATCCGCCGCGCTGGACTTCCTCTTCACGTCCGGCAAAGCCTATCGCTACAACCCCCGCTGGCGCGAACGTGGGAATTTTCCGGGATTGCATGCATGACCCGGATTTTGTGCGCATCCTCGGCCCTGGGAGAACGCCGCTCCAGGAGTGGCCTTAAAAGAGAATGGCGGGCAACGGGTCATCATCTCCCGATTGGAACCTCAGGCTGAGGACGCGAACCGAAGGCCAGCCAAAAGAGAGTTGTTTACAGAAACGGGGATTTGGCGCAACAATGCGGCCATGAGTAAGCAAGCCCAGCCGTTTCCCTGTACCGAGGAATGCAAACAATCACCTGAGCGCCCGCATTCTGTGGTTGGAGCTTCGCGTGGTTGCGGAGACCCATCCACTCCGGAGAGCGGTGGAGCACCAAGCGGCTCTTTCCGTTCCTGGTCTGGGGTGGCCCAGGTCTCCTGCCTGGCTGGACTGTTGCTCATGGGCGTGGTTCAGGCCCAGGCTGCCGCGCCGGGGCGGCGCATCCTGCTGGATGCGGACTGGCGGTTCCATCGAGGCGAAGTGCCGGGCAGCACAATTCAGCTCTCGGGCCTGCCGGTGACCCACTGGCGATGGGTAGCCGATGCGAACGGGCCAAGCGACGCCGACAAGATGGCCGCCCCCGGCCTGGACACAGCCGGAGACGATTGGAAAGATGCCCGAACCGGCGACGATACGTTCAAGGGACGCGTTGGATTTTCATGGTATCGCACCGTTTTGCCGGAGACATCGGCCAGCGCGCCCACGCTTCATTTCGACGGCGTCGATGACAATGCCACCGTCTATCTCAATGGCCAAAGACTCATTCATCACACCGGCTGGGACGAGCCCTTCGACGTGCCGCTCAAACCGGCCTGGAAAGCCGGCGCTCGGAACGTGCTGGCCGTCCTCGTCCAGAATACCGCCGGAATGGGCGGAATCACCGCCCCGGTCTTTCTTCAAGAGAAGCGCGGTTACAAAGCGGTCGGACCCGCCTTGCCAGGGTTCAATGATGATGACTGGCGCACGGTTCATCTGCCGCACGACTTTATCGTCGAGGGCAAGTTCGACCCGAAAGCCGACCGCAACCATGGCTATCTTCCCACCACCACCGGCTGGTATCGCAAGACGTTCGACCTCCCCGCTTCGGACCAGGGCAAAAGCCTTTGGCTCGATTTTGAGGGCATCTACCGTGACAGCCTCGTTTGGCTCAACGGCCATTTCCTGGGCCGGCATCCCAGCGGTTACACCTCCTTCCATTATGACATTACCCAAGCGGCCAATTACGGCGGCGAAAACGTGCTGGCGGTGCATGTGGACCCGCGCCACTTCGAGGGCTGGTGGTACGAGGGCGGCGGCATTTATCGTCACGTCTGGCTCAACGTGGCCAGTCCGCTCCATGTCGCGCCGTGGGGCGCTTTTGTGACCGCCAAGCTTGCCGAACCGAGCGCCGATGGCGAGGTTGGCCCCGCAACCTTGCACATCGAGACAACCCTGGTGAACGCCAATTCCTCCGCCAAGGACGCCACGCTGGTCTCCAAGGCGCTGGATGATAGGGGCGAGGTCGCCGGAACCAGCTCGATTCCAGTGAAACTGGCGGCCGGCGAGCGCCTGGAGTTCCGCCAGGAGATCGTCGTTCGCCAACCGCGCCTGTGGTCTTTGGAAACGCCTCGGCTCTATCACCTCGTTACCATCATTGAGCAGGACGGACAACCGGTGGATACGGTCCAGACGCCTTTTGGCATTCGCACCATCCGCTTCGACGCCAACAAAGGCTTCTTCCTCAACGGCAAGCCCGTTAAAATCCAAGGCAACTGCAATCTCCAGGTTTTCGCCGGCCTGGGCGTTGCCGTGCCAGACACCCTCGAATACTGGCGGGTGGAAAAGCTCAAGGAAATGGGCGCCAATGCCTGGCGCATGTCGCACAACCCGCCCACACCGTCGCTGCTGGATGCCTGCGACCGGTTGGGCATGCTGGTCATGGACGAAAACCGGCACCTGGGGGACTCGCCTGAAAACCTGGCCGAGGTCGCCAATATGGTCCAGCGCGACCGCAACCACCCCAGCATCATTATGTGGTCGATGTGCAACGAACAGCCTCAAGCCCGCACCGAGGCCGGTGGAAGAGTCTTCGCCGCCATGCGCGCCACAGTGCTGAAGTATGACGAGACCCGCCCGGTAAGCTGCGCCATGAACAGCGGCTGGTTCGGCAACGGCTTCACGGATGTCGAAGACCTCATGGGGGTCAATTACAACACCCAAGTCTATGACCGTTTTCACCGCGAGCACCCCAACATGCCCATGTTCGCCAGCGAGACTGCCAGCACCACCACCACCCGCGGCGAATACGCCAACAACCGCGAAAAGGCCTATGTGACCTCCTACAATATGACCGACGGCAGCTGGCGTCCGGTGGGAGAGCGGCCCTTCATGGCCGGCAGTTTCGTCTGGACCGGTTTCGATTATAAGGGCGAGCCGACGCCTTACAATTGGCCCAGCATCAACAGCCATTTCGGCATTATGGACATCTGCGGTTTCCCCAAAGACAACTACTACTACTATCTCTCCTGGTGGAAGCACGAGCCTATCGTGCATCTCATGCCGCATTGGAACTGGCCGGGCAAGGAAGGCCGGACCATCAAGGTCATCGCCTTCAGCAATTGTCCGCGCGTGGAGCTGTTCCTCAATGGCCAGAGCCTTGGGGCCAAGGACATGCCTCGTTACGGTCATCTGGAGTGGAACGTGAAATACGCGCCCGGCACTCTGGAGGCTAAAGGCTACGACGCCAGCGGCGCGGTCGCCGCGACCGATAGCGACGAAACCACCGGCGCGCCCGCCTCATTGCGCTTGACGACAACGCGAACGACCTTGAACGCCGACGCCGAGGACCTGACCCCGGTCGAAGTGGATGTGCTCGACGCCCAGGGCCGAATTGTTCCGACTGCGGACAACCTGGTAACATTCGGGGTCAGCGGCGCCGGCCATGTGGCTGGCGTTGGTAATGGCGACGCGGGCGACCACGACCCAGACAAGGCCAGCTACCGTCGCGCCTTCAATGGCAAATGTCTTGTCATTGTGGGCGCCGGGAACGAGACCGGGTCCATTCGGCTTATGGCCACGTCTCCCGGACTCCAGTCCGCCGCGCTGGACCTGGAGGCCGTGACCCCGCGCGCGGGCCTTGGTGAGGCAGGCGGCATGGCAGCAACGCCCCTGCCCCAATGAAATGCTGACGAGACGGGAAAGGCCTGAGCCGAACATTTCATTCCGGGAACCCAACCTGTTGGATTGACTCCGGCCTTGAGAGAAATGGCTTGAAGATTTCAGCAAATGTGCTGTAATTAAACACAATTGCTTCTTATGAGTTCTGTACTCAACAGCGGCTTCACGACCAGGAGCATTTGCAGACGCGCGGCGTTGGAGCTGAGCGCGGCCTGGAATATCAAAGCCAACGCTTTCGCTGCCGAGGTTGTGCAACGGCCCAGGCGGATGAGCACGATTCCGCGGGTCCCTGAAGCCAAGAAATGGTTGACTGGCATGGCCGGCATGCAAGTCAAAGCTGTCCCCGTTTATTGAGACAGGCGTACGGGTGCGATGGACCGGGGCGACACATCTCAAGGGCACAGCAGGGCCGAGCAGACCGAACTGCCCCTGGATGTTGCCATCTGCGCTTGGTGCGTCCCCGGCGCACGCAGCGGGGAAATAGCCAGTCCGGTCTCGCACGGCATCTGCCCCCGTCACCTGAAGAAGCTCAAGCTGGAGTTGAACCCCTCCACCCAAACTCCAAGGAGAGCGGTTGGAAGAAAATCAGTCCGAACGAGGCGGATCGAAGGCGAGATGTGGCTGCCGTTGTGCTTTTCACCAGCTTGACCCTGCTGGCCTGCGGGTTCCGGCAGTTGGCGCCGCCAGACCAACGGCTTGCGGCGGAGATTGGAGGCTGGACAATGAGCCGAAAGTGGAAGACGTATAACGACCATGAACGTGATTCTTGATTTGGGCATTGTACCGATCGGCGTCGGAGTTTCCTTGTCCTCGTATGTGGCCGCATGCGAGAAGGTGCTCTCGGAAGCAGGCTTGAAGACGGTGCTGCACGCCAACGGAACGAACATCGAAGGGGAATGGGACAAGGTCTTTGCCGCAGTCCGACGTTGCCATGAACTCGTCCACAAAATGGGCGCTCCGAGAATTTTTACCGTGATGAAGATGGGAACCCGAACTGACCGAAGCCAGACAATGGATGAGAAAACCAAGAGCGTGAAAAGCAAGATGAACCCGCTTTAACTGTCCCGAAGCCTTCTTGCCAATTGCTGAAGAATTCCCTCGGCATCGCACTCGACTCCGTCTATCCCGATTTCATTGACCTCGAGGCGGGAAGCTGAGGCTGGAACGGCGGCACTTTTGGATGACCGAATGCAACTGCTGGCAAATCCACCAAAACCCGCAGTGGCCTCGCCTGCCAACGACCGTGTGCTCGGTCTTGCCTTCGCGGCGCTGGGTGTGGTGTTTGGCGACATCGGCACAAGTCCGCTGTACGCGCTGCGGGAATGCTTTCGGAGCAAGGGAGGCGTGCCCCTTACCGAAGCCAACGTGTTTGGAGTGCTCTCCCTGGTCTTTTGGTCCTTGGTCGTTATCATCTCAATCAAGTACGTCACGCTCGTCATGCGAGCGGACAATCAGGGTGAGGGAGGAATTCTGGCATTAATGGCGCTGGCATTCCCGGAAAGAAAAATGCCGAACACGCGGACGCTCCGCGTCATGATCGGATGTGGGTTATTTGGTGCGGCGCTGCTTTACGGCGATGGGATGATCACCCCGGCCATCTCCGTGTTAAGCGCCGCCGAGGGCTTGAAAGTCGCCACGCCACTGCTCAAACCGGTGGTAATTCCGCTGACGATCCTCATCCTCATCGGGCTGTTTTCTTTTCAGCATATCGGCACAGGCAGGGTCGGAAGAATATTCGCGCCCATTACCTTCACCTGGTTTCTATGTCTGCTGTTGCTCGGACTCAAAGGGGTCTTCCAGGTTCCGGGGGTACTGGCGGCTTTGCTTCCTGGCTATGCGATTCGGTTCTTTCTTGGAAATGGCTGGGCTGCCTTCGCCGTGCTGGGTTCCGTTTTTCTAGTCGTGACCGGCGGTGAGGCTCTGTACGCGGACATGGGACATTTTGGCAGCCGCCCCATCAGGCTGGCGTGGTTCAGCCTGGTGCTGCCTTCTCTTTTGGTCAATTACTTCGGCCAGGGGGCCCTCTTATTGACGCGCCCTGGAGCGGCAGAGAACCCCTTTTACCAGCTTGCGCCGGCATGGGCGATCTATCCGCTCGTGCTGCTCGCGACATTGGCTACGGTTATCGCCTCCCAGGCGCTCATCTCGGGGGCCTTTTCCCTTTCCATGCAGGCGATCCAATTGGGCTGCGCACCGCGCATGAGAGTCGAGCATACCTCGCCAGACGAGAAGGGGCAGATTTACGTCTCACGAGTGAACATGGGCCTCATGCTGGCCAGTATCGGGCTGGTGGTCTTTTTCCAATCCTCCAGCAACCTGGCGGCTGCGTATGGAGTTGCAGTCACGCTGACCATGATCATCACCACGGCGCTTTTCTTTTTTGCGACGAAAAGGCTTTGGCAATGGCCAACGTGGCAGGCAACCCTGCTTTGCGTGCCGTTTCTGGTCGTGGAAATCGCGTTCTTTGGCGCCAATTGTCTCAAAATTTTTCATGGGGGGTGGTTTCCGCTCGCCATCGGGACCGCGGTATTTGTCATCATGACCACCTGGAAAAGCGGGCGAAGGATCCTTCAAAAGAAATTCGCGGCGGCGAGTTTGCCTTTGGAGAAATTCCGCGAGGAGCTCAGGAACCTGCAACCCCTGCGCGTGCCCGGCACCGCGATCTACCTTTCCGCGGATGCCGCGGGAACACCCCTGGCATTGCTGCACAACTTGAAACACAACAAAGTCTTGCACGAACGCGTCGTGACTTTGACCATCGAGACCGAGGAAGTGCCCCACGTGGACAAGGCAGACCGAGTCCGTGTCGAGGCGTTTGCGGACGGCTTCGTCCGGATCATCGGGCATTACGGCTTCATGGAAGATCCCATCGTGCCGGAGGTGCTTGGACGCAGCGGAGAGTATGGCCTTGAATTCAAGCCCGAAGAAACAACGTTCTTTTTGGGACGGCAAACGGTTGCCCCAGTCCCACACCGCGGCTTGCCCTTGTGGCGAGCAAAGCTGTTTTCGGTTCTGCTTCGCAACTCGGAAAATCCGACTGAGTTCTATCGTCTGCCGGCAAATCAGGTGGTGGAACTGGGAATGCGAGTGGAAGTGTAGTGGGGGCCGCCTCCATCAATCCGGGCAAAGCCCAACGCGCTAAACGCCCCGCAGTACCCCACGGAACGGCGCCCAATGCGTTGCGAATCTGTTTGCGATTCACCTCTCGCCGTTCTTCGTCCATACTCCGCCTCCGAGCGAAATGCGCATGAGAGCCCCGGGCACCATTGACATTCTGGTTTATCGCGCGGCGGATGGCCTGACCGAGCCGCTGCTCTACGCCATGATCCTGTTCAGTCCGTGGGCGTTTGGCACGACCCAGCCGTGGTCGATTTGGACCATGAACATCGCCGGTTACACCCTGGGCCTGCTTCTCTTGGCCAAGCTCACGGTCCGTTGGTTTAAGGCCTACAAGCCGTCCCGGTGGGGACACCGAGCCAGGGAGCAGCGAAGCCCGACGCCCGGCCCGAAGCCGGCATCCGAACGCCGGCACGCCGGAAACACGCCGGTTTTGCTTCTGACCGGGCTGTCCATGGCCATCCTCGCCTACTGCCTGGTGAGTGCGCTCAATGCGCGGGCCACCTACAATCCGCGGGAACAGGCATTCGATTATCACTCTTGCATCGCCTGGCTCCCCCACAGCTTTGACAGCACGCGCACCTGGGCCGCCTTTTGGAACTATCTGGCCCTGGCCTGCGCCTTTTGGGCCGTCCACGACTGGCTGCTGGGCAAGACCGATACCGAGGCGCGGGCAGGGCATGGCGCCTCTTCCAGTTCGAAGCCGTCGGTCGGCTGGCTTTTTCCGGCCCGGTTGCGCCGGTTGCTCTGGGTGCTGTGCGTCAACGGCGGTGTGCTGGGGGCGGAGTGCATCGTGCAGAGGCTCTCGGGCACGGGCAAGCTGCTTTGGCTGGTGATGCCGCGTATTCACCAAACGGCGGTGAGCCAGCTTGGCCCTTATGCGTATCGCTCCAATGGCGCGCAATATCTCAATCTGCTATGGCCGGTGTGCCTGGGCTTCTGGTGGACGCTCAACCGATCGCGGCAAGCCCCGGCGAGTTCACCGGCGAGCGCCGTGCCCCTGCCTGAGGGCAGCACCGATTCTAATCTTCGCTCACGCCACCGAGGTCATCATCGGGCGAGGAGGCGCCACAGCCACCGCCTGTTCAAGTGGAGCCTCTGGGGTCTCCCCTCGCTACGCCAGGTGGCTTCTGGACCAAAAAACGCAGCCGTTGGCCTGGCTGCTGCGCATCACTGGCTGTTG
>JBJKSV010000845.1:0-5297 GCA_046703605.1 Limisphaerales bacterium | reverse complement strand
GGATTCTGGATATAGAGGGCCTTATCCGTGCCAAGGAAGCCATGAATCGCGACCACGACCGAATTACCGTGCTTCAACTTAAGGAAATCCGAAAGCTACGACATTCAAGCTAGACCCAAGACCTGCGAAGCAAATCCCGCCTGATCAGCCGATCGTCGCGAGGGCTTTGTCGAGTCTCTGAAACACCTTGTCCTTTCCGAGAATGGCCAGCAGATGATAGAGGCTGGGGCCGGCCGGGTTGCCGCAGCACGCCAGCCTCACGGGATGGACCAGCACGCCGGTCTTGACCCGTAGTTCCTTGGCCGTGCCGGCAAAGGTGGCTCCAATCGCGTCCGGTTCGAACGGTTCAATGGCCGCCAGGGCCTCGCGCAATTTGAGCATCCGCGGTTTGTTCTCCGGCACGAAGTCGCGCTGGGCGGCTTCGGGGGCGTAGGTGATCTCGTCCGTGAAGTAAAAGCCGGCGTAGGCGGCTAATTCGCCAAAGACCTTGAACTTGCCCTTGCAGGTGTCCAGCGCAGCTTTGACATAGCCCTCCGGGAATTTGTGGGTATCCAGCCCGGCTCGCCCCAGCGCCTCAATGGACAGCTCATAAAACCGGTCGTCCTCCATCTCCCGGACATACTCCCCATTAAGCCAGTTCAGCTTGGTCAGGTCGAAGCGGGCGTTGTGGCGCAAGATTTGGGGCAGGTCAAACCGCTCGATGATTTCGTCCAAGGGCAGTTTCTCTTGGTTGTCCTTGGGAGACCAGCCCAAGAGTGCCAAGTAGTTGACGAGGGCCTCCGGGGCGTAGCCCTCCTCGATGTAGGTGGTCAAGGAGGCGCCCTTGTCTCGTTTGCTCATCTTGGTGCCGTCGATATTCAGGATAAGCGGGATATGGGCGTATTTGGGCGGCTCGACACCGAAGGCACGGAACAGGGCGATATGTTTGGCGGTGTTGCTCAGATGGTCCTCTCCTCGGATGACATGGGTGATGTTCATTTCGAGATCGTCCACCACGTTGACGAGGTGGAACACCGGCTGGCCATCCGAGCGGACGATGATGAAATCCGGATCGGCCTGCTCGCGGTCGGTCAACTCGCGCTTAACCTCTCCAACGACCAAATCCCGGATTAGCACCGGTTCGCGCTGCATCCGGAATTTAACAGTCCCTTCCTGTTCATAGGCCAGGCCCCGGGACAATAGCGCTTCGACGCGCCGGCTGTAATTCTCCTTTCGCTGGCTCTGGAAATAGGGTCCGCAGTTGCCCTTGGCTGGGCCGGTGGCGTCACTGTTGATGGGGCCTTCGTCCCAATCCAGGCCGAGCCAGCGCAAGCCTTCGAGGATGACGTTGACGGCCTGCTGGGAGTTCCGTGCCACATCCGTGTCCTCAATGCGCAGCACGAAGGCGCCGCCCGTTCGGCGGGCATAGAGCCAGTTGAACAAGGCGGTGCGGGCGCCACCTATATGCAGGTAGCCGGTGGGGCTGGGAGCAAATCGAACGCGAACTTTCATTGGCGCGAGGTTAGATAAAGGGCCCGGAAGTCACAACTATTTACCGGGCTTGGGATCCGGGGAGGGGACCATTTTGCGCGAGAGCAGGAAGGCGGCCAACTGGTCCATCTCTCCCGGGGTCATATTGCCGGCGAACGCAGGCATGTTGATGCCGCCATTGGAGATGCGCAGGATGATCTCGTTGCGAGTCAGACGGCTGCCAACGTTGGTCAGGTCCGGCCCTCGGCGTCCGCCGTGGCCAGCGATGAGGTGGCAGTTGAGGCACCCCTTTTCAAAAAAGAGGCGCGCGCCTTGGGCGATCGGACCGGTGGTGGCGCCGACGACCTGGGCAGTGAGTGGTTTGACATTGAAATTAGGAGACCACGGAGAAACCTCGCCTTCGCGCCATAGCGCGCCAATCATGAGCACGACCATGAGCACCAGCCCAATCGCCCACGGACGCCGGCGCGGGCTGCGTTCGCCTCGCGGGAAGACCAAAGGGAGGAGGATGAGCAGGAATCCGACTGCGAGCGGGGCCAGTACCATGAAGTAATGTTCGGTTCCATGGGGCAGGAGGGCGAGGACGGCGAAGTACCAGAGCAGGTACCAATCCGGACGCGGGTCGGCGCCGATGATGCTTGGATCGGGCGGCTTGCCAAGTGCCGGCGGCCCCAGGAAAAGCGCCATGCAGACGATGCCGACTATCATGAGGCCTGAAAAGACCACATCCCGCCAGGCGGCATCCGGCCAAAAGGGGACGCCGGTCTTCTTCATGAGCGTGTGGTATTCAGTATGGTAGGTCTTGGGATCGGGGCGAAGGCCGGGATTGGGTGGCTCGGAAATGCCGTGGCGCAGGACCAGCACAAGGTGCAGGGCGATAAAGGCAAAGAGCAAGGCCGGCATTACAAAGACATGGATGGCAAAAAACCGGCTGAGCGTGGCGCCGCCGACGGTATCGCCGCCGAGAGTGAAACGCGCCAGCCAGTGGCCTATGACCGGAACGCGGGCGGCCTGCTCGGCGGCAACAACGACGGACCAAACCCCGGTCTGGTCCCATCGGAGCAACTGGCCGGTGAAACCCATCACCAGGGTGAAAAGGAGCAGCAGTGAGCCGCTAATCCAGTTGAGTTCCCTGGGATATTTGTAGGAGCCGAAGAGGAAGACCTGGGCCATGTGCAGTCCCACCATCAAGACCATGGCGGAGGCGCCATAATAATGCAAGGCGCGCATGAAGCTGCCAAAGGCCGCGTGATGAGAAATGAACTGCAGCGTCGCGTAAGCATGAGCCGCGGAGGGAACGTAGGAAAAGGCAAGGGCAACTCCGGTAAAGACCTGGATGACGAAGGCGGTCAGGGTAGCGCTGCCAAACACATACCACCAGCGGGCGTCGCGCGGCACGAGGTGCTCGGCGACGGGCTTAATCATGTCGGTGAAGCCGATTCGTTGGTCGAGCCACGACCAGACCCGTTTAGACAAGCGCTTTAGCATCGGTGAGTCGGCTGAGTCGTTAGGTTGGATGTTTCACACCACGAATAAAACTGCGGCAGTCTGCAGGTAGGGCGCCCATTCGCGTACGCGCCGTCGTTCGGCAAAACGGCAGCATTCTGCGGCATTGCGGCGCGCAGAGGACTGCGCGCCCTACCCGCCTGTGAAATATTCGGCATCTTCCCAGCATGGCGGCGGCGTCAGGCGGCGAGGGGAATTGGCCGGGTTTGGATTTGCACTTCTCCCTGACTGACGCGCACGGGATAGCGGCTCAATGGGCGCGGGGGCGGGCCGGCGGCGACCGTGCCGTTGCTGTAATAGACTCCGCCGTGACAGGGGCACAGGAATAGGTTGGCGTCAGGCAGCCAGCGAACCGGGCAGCCGAGATGGCTGCAATTGATGGCAAAGGCGATGAAGTGTTCGTCGTCAACGCGTCTGAGCCAGGCCGCGGTATTGGCGGTGACGCCTGCCCACGGCAGCGGTGAGGCATCCGCAAACCGCACTGGAACGGTGGAACCCACCTTGAATGAGTCCGCCTTGCCCACGTTGCGCCACATCTGTGGGGCTTTTTCGGAGAGCGGGGCAAAAATGAAACCAACGGCTGGGGCGGCCAAGCCCAGGGCGCCCATGGTTCCCAGTATGATGCTTAGCCTCTCCAAAAAGACCCGGCGCGAGGCATCTTCTGAATTGTCAGGGCAACTCGGGTTTGGAGGTGATTCAATGTTCTTGTTTTCGCTCATGACGAATATCTCTGATCCAACCAACCACAGAAAGGCCAAAGAGCAGCACCCCGATGGCGGTGATAATGAGGGAGCTGACCAGGCCCCAAAAGATCAAGGTCACCGCCAGAGCGAGTGCCGGCGGCCATTGCGTGGGCTCCGGCAGATGCTCCGGTTGCGCCCGGTTCCAACCGGGCGGTAAAGAGGGTTTGGCGGTTTTCTCAGTCATGGTTTCGTGCAACTCGTGTCTAACCCAGGTCCTCGCAGTCCAGGGCTTCAAACCCTGAAGGCGGCAGGAGCAGTTCGGGGTCAGGCCCCGCATACCACCGCGCAAGCAATCCGAAGATACCACAAAGATAGACAAAGCAAGGGGGCACCCACATCAAAAGCCCGCCTAATTGCTGGTCTTGGGCAAAGGTCAGGCCCCACTGGAAGCGAATCAAAGGCAGGATGCCCAGCGAATCGTGGGGATGCAGGAACATCGGGTAGAGGCCCGGCGGGGCAAAAGTGAGAATGATGCCGAGGATAGTGCAAAAGACGCAGGCGCTGAACAGGTAGAGCACGCCGAGCAGTGGCGTCAGGCGGCGCCGCGACCATGGGCCTATAATCGGCCACCAGAAGGCTCCGCCCATGACCAGCAACGATCCCATTAGCACCCAGTGAACCGAGGGATTCATCATCGAGGCGGTGCATAGCGCGGGCAAGTGCCAAATCCACATCGCGCCCAGCCCCAGCAACCAGGTGAAAAGAGGGCGTTCGAGAGCCTGCGGGATGCTCCGGAGGCCGGGCCGCGAAAAGACCTTTGGGAGCGGGGCGACGGGGATGGCCAGGAGGATTAACGGCGGGGCCACCAGTTGGAGGAGCAGGTGCTGGAGCATGTGGGCGCTGAACAAATAACCATCGGCCAGGGTGTTGAGCGGTGAAACGAGCGTGAGCAAAAGGACCGCCACACCCGCGACGAGGTAGAGGCTTCTAGGGGAGAAGCGGCAGCGCATGAAGACGGCGTAGCCCACAATTATAGCAACGCTCAAGGCGACGACCCACGGGTCCCATCGCCAGGCCGAAGTCCAAAACTGTTCTGTGGTCATAAGAGCAACCTCAGGTAAATCACGGAGAACACCGCTATCCAAACCGCATCGACAAAGTGCCAGTAAAGGCCGATGCTGGCAACCGCCTCGGTGCGTCCGTGGGAGAAGTCACCGGATAGGGCCAGGCCGAGGAGCACCAGCAACCCGATCAGGCCGAGGCAGACGTGGAGGCCGTGAAACCCAGTCAGGGTAAAGAAAGTCGTGGCAAAGAGGTCGGTGCTCATTCGCAGGCCGTGGTTGTAAAGGCCCAGGTATTCAAGCCCCTGGCCGACGATGAACGTGAAGCCCAGGGCCAGGGTCACTCCCAGCCAGCCATAAAAGCCGGACATGTTTTTTCTGTGGAGGGCCTTTTCCGCCATCCAGAAGGTCCAACTGCTCGAGAGCAGGCACACTGTAAACACCAAGGTCTTACGCGCGTCCAGAACTGAGGAAGCAACCGGACCGGCGATAGGCCGGGCGTTATAGTAAAGATACGCGAAAATCAGCATCAGGAAAAAGAAGGCCTCGGAAACGATGAATGTCCCCATCCCGGTTA
>JBJKSV010000844.1:0-4254 GCA_046703605.1 Limisphaerales bacterium | reverse complement strand
AAACGGCCAAGCAGAAAATTGACACCGGAACCTTGGCGGCCATTGGCTTGGTTTTCACCACCTTGCTGACTGCCTTGGGAGGTATCTTTGGCCACCTCGCGGGGCTTGCCTGGTGGCAGATTCCAATCGCCATCCTGGCGCTCCTCCTGATCATCTCCGCCCCTTCAATGATCATGGCTTACCTCAAATTGCGCCGCCGCAACCTCGGCCCAATCTTGGACGCCAATGGGTGGGCTATCAACGCTAAGGCCAGGATGAACGTGCCCTTTGGAGGGGCGCTCACGGCGGTTGCCGCCTTGCCGCCGGGCGCACAGCGGGATTTGTTTGATCCCTTTGCCGAGAAAAGAAGCCCGTGGCCCAAAGTCGCTTTAGTGCTCATCCTGCTGGCCGGTGCGTGTTTCACGCTGGACAAACTCGGCTACATTTACCAGTGGAGCAATGGGCGCCTTGGCACCTCGAAGCCCGTACCGGTTCAGAAGGGGCCTGCCCCCGCGAAGCAGCCGGCAACCGCCCCTGCCGCTGGCCCTGCGGCGCCAAAATGAGCTTTCATCGGCTCCTTCTGTCCGAAGACAGACTCCAGGAAGAACGAGCATTATCCCGCTGGCCAGAGCTTGGCCGGCCAAATGCCTAAGCCCGCCCATGGATAGATGAGTGCTTTGTCCTTTTGCAAACAGTGAGAAAGCTCTTTAAGTTATCCGTCATGCATTTCCCTCGCTTGCCTGCGCTCACACGCTCGCGCTGGTACAGACGCTTGGTCTGGGCCGTGGCGGCGTTTCTGGTCTATACGCTGGTTGGCTTCTTTGTGTTGCCGCCGCTCATCAAATGGCAATTACTCAAGCGCCTGCCGGGCATCACCAAACGCCAGGCTGCAATCCGCCAGGTGAGGTTTAATCCGCTCGCCCTATCCCTCACCATTCGTGGCCTGGCGTTGAAGGAGCCGGATGGCCGCCTGTTCGCTTCCTGGGACGAGCTCTACATCAATTTCCAAACCTCGTCTCTGTTTCGCTGGGCCTGGACGTTCAGCCAAATCCGGCTCGTCAAACCATACGGCGAGGTCATCCTGTTGAAGGATGGGAGACTGAACTTTGCCAACATGTTTGAGTCCCCCACAAATGCTCCGCCACCCGCACCGCGGAAAGCCGGCCTTCCGCGCGTCAATGTGTTTGAACTCCAGGTCACGAATGGATTTCTCGTGTTCGAAGACCGTACCCGTCGTTCGCCCTTTCGCACCGAGTATCGGCCGATCGACCTGGAATTGACGCGGTTCACCACCCGCCCGAATTTGGATACGCCCTACTCCTTTAGCGCCGGCAGCGATGCGGGCCGCAGCGTCACCTGGTCCGGCGACCTGACGGTCCAACCGCTTAGTTCTCAGGGGCGCCTCGAAATCACGGGCGTTAGGCTCAATCGCTACCAGCCGTATCTCGACGAGTTTACAAAAGCCATACTGACCAATGGAATGGCCGACATCCGGCTCACCTACCATTTCGAGGCGGGCACAAACGGCATGGACCTCGCAGTTACGAACGCCTTCCTCCACGCCGGGCACGTCCTACTCCAGGACCCGAACACCGGCGAAACGGTTGTAGGCGTGCGCAGCTTTGACGTGCAGAACGGCCAATTCGACTGGCGCAGACGTGCGGCCAGACTCGGCGCGGTGACGGTCTCCGAGCCGAAAATCTTCGCCCAATTGCAGAAGAACGGCAAACTCAACCTGCTCGAACTCCTGGCCGCACCCGCGCCTACTGCTAACGCCGCCGCCTCGCCCGCCAACTCGCCGCCTCCGGCCGCCACCCCGCCGCGGCCTTGGACAGTGGCGGTGGACGATTTTGGTGTCCAAAAGGCTGCGATAACCATCGAGGACCTCACCCACCGTATGCCGTTCCGAACGGAGCTCGATCCTCTTTCTCTGAATGTAAGGCACTTCAGTACCAAGCCCCAGGCCGATGCCGATTATTCGTTTCACATCGCCACCGAAGCCGCGGAAACAATCGAAGGCGAGGGAACCCTTTCGGTGAATCCCATACGTTCCGCCGGCGAGGTGAAAGTGGCGGCGCTGGAAGTGAAGAAATACCAGCCATATGTCGATGAGTTTTTGCGAGGTCAGATAACGTCGGGCAAGCTGGCGATCAACGCGCCTTACCATTTTGCGCTTAACGGCAGCGGCATCCAGGCTGGCGTTTCCAACCTGACTCTACAGCTCGCCAATTTGAATGTTAAGGCGCCTGGAGCTGGCGAAGATGTCGCCCACATCAGCCAGTTCGGACTGTCGCGGGTTGATGCCAGCCTGGAAGACCGGCGCGCTCACATCGGTTTGGTGAAAGCAAACGGCGGGTCTGTTCTGGTCCGACGCGAGCCAGATGGTTCGCTTAACCTGCACGGGTTGCTTGTACCGAGACGGACAACCGACAAAAGCGACAATCCCGCCGCTCCATCAACTCCAACCAACGGCTGGACGGTCGGTGTCGGTGAGGTCGCGCTAAACAACTACAACGTCAAGGTCGAAGATGATCAACTGCCTAAGCCAGGAACCTTAGCGCTGGACAAACTCGCGCTCGACCTCAAGGGCTTCGCCATGCCCGGCAATCCGCCCCTTACCGTCGCTCTCTCCACACGCCTCAATGAAGCCGGCCAGTTCGCCGCACAGGGGGTAGCTCGGCTGGCGCCGCCCTCTGCAGACCTCACTTTGGCACTTACCAATCTCGCACTCCGACCCTTTCAGCCTTGGATTGACCAATACCTGCGATTGAAGATCGTCCATGGCGCGCTCGGGACTCAGGCGCGCCTCCGCTACGAGCCGGAGACGAGCGCCAACCCGCATCTTCAGTTCACCGGTGAGCTGTCGCTGATAAACTTCCTATGCACCGACGAGGTTGCGTTCAAGGAACTGGCGCGCTGGCAACAATTAGCAGTGAAGGGCATCGAATGCAGTCTGGATCCCACCCGCCTCAAGGTCCAGGAAGTGGATTGGGTCGCCCCAAAGGCAACGCTGCTCATCAACACAAACCACCAGGCAAACCTGGCGCTGATCCTCAAACGGAGTGCGTCCGCAACGACCAACGCCGCTCCACAGCCTGCGCAGAGTACTGTTTCCACTCAAGCGCCAACCAAGGCCATTCCAATTCAGGTCGGCCTGGTAAAGCTCGACCGGGCCGCTTTCGCCTTTGTGGATGAATCGATCCAGCCCCAAGCCAGCATCGGCATCCAGGAACTCAGTGGCACCCTCAAAGGCATCTCCTCCGCAATGAACAGCGCCGCGGATGTTGACCTCGCCGGCAAGGTGGACGAGCAGTCACCCTTCGGTGTGGCTGGACGGATCAATCCGCTGGCCTCGAACATCTTCGTCGATCTGGTCATCACCAATGCCAACACCCAGCTCACGCCTTTGACGCCTTATTTTGAGAAATACGTCGGGTACCCTCTCGACAAGGGGCGGCTCACGACCCGTCTGCAATACCAAGTCCAGGGCAAGGAACTCAAAGCAGAGAACAAGATCGATATCGAGCACCTGACGCTCGGCCCGCGCAACCACAGTCCGGACGCAACCAAGCTCCCGGTGAAGCTCGCGGTGGCTCTGCTTAAGGACAGCAGCGGGCGCATCGAGCTCAACCTCCCGCTCCATGGCCGGACCGATGACCCCAAGTTCAGGATCGGCCCGATCATCCTCAAAGTCCTCGCCAATACGATTACCAAGGCCGCCGCCTCCCCCTTCAAGCTGCTGGGCGGGTTGGTGGGAGGCGGGGAGGAACTCAGCTTCGTTTCATTTTCTCCAGGCACAACCAACCTCGTCGATGGGCAAGCGGAGAAACTCACCAAGCTCGCCAGGGCCCTCGCCCAACGCCCCGCTTTGAATCTTGAGATCGAAGGCGCCATCGACCCGGTGGCGGACCGGGATGCGCTAGCCAAACAAAAGTTGCGAGACCAGTTGAAAACCAAAGCGCTTCAGGAACTCGCCGCCAACGGGACTGCTCCGCAGTCCGCGGAAACATTCGAATTGGCCCCGGACGAATATGCTCGGCTTCTCCGAGCGGCTTTTGCCGAGAAATTCGGCACCAACGTCGCCGCCATTCTCCAGACCAACCAACTGGCGATGGCCTCTACCAACCAACCTGGCGGCACTGGGGCGGCCAAGCCACGGCTCCCATTCTATCGCCGCGCGCTGGCCCTTGTCGGCATTGGCAAATACGCCCACAGAAGCCGGGCTGAAAGGGGCCTGTCCAAAGCGGATCGTCTCGCCCTGCGGCAGGCCACGCC